>JBQCIZ010000210.1:0-7189 GCA_051953235.1 Nitrobacter sp.
GCGGATGCCGAGCAGGCCTTTCGTGAGATCGCCCGGCTGACCGGCGGCGCCTGGTGCCGGTTCGATCCCGGTGCTGCCGCCCAACTGCGGGAGTTGCTGCGCGCGGCGGCGGCGTATGCCGCGGGCGGACGGGAAGCGCTGCAGCGGCTATCGAGAACGACCGCGGGCGCGACGCAGCTTCTGGGTCAAATGAAGTAGCGGCGACAACAGCGCTGTTCGGAATGGCGAGAGTCCTGTAGCGGTTGTGAACAACCGCTTCCGCCGATTGCGGCGGCATACTATCTATCCCGCCATGCCGACGCTGATTGCAGGCCTTGTGGCCGTTGTTGTCCTGTATTCGCTGCTCCAGATGTTCCGGGCGGCGAATCCGGCCATGCTGGCACGCGCCATCAGGATCGCCGGTGGCATTTTGGCGCTCGCGGTGGCCGCGTTCACCGGCATCAAGGGCGAACTGGCCGTTGCGCTGCCGCTTGGCATCTTCGGCGCGGGCCTTTTGGGCTGGTCGCCGTTCGGCGCGACCATCGGTGGGAATCTTGGCGGGCTGTTCGGCGGACGGTCACGGCGCTCGGCAGGACAAACGTCGCAGGTGCGTTCGCACTTCCTCGATATGACGCTCGATCACGACAGCGGTGCCCTCAGCGGACGGATCGTGGCCGGGCCCGATGCGGGCCGTTCGCTCGACGATTTCGGTCTGCCGGAACTGGCCGCGATGATGCCGCGCTTCGATGCCGAAAGCTGCGCGCTACTTGAAAGCTATCTGGACCGCCGGTTTCCCGCCTGGCGTCAGAACGCGCAAGGCGATCCGGCAGGGGGGCAAGGCCGCGCGGCGCCGGGCAGCAAAATGACGGACGAGGAGGCTTACCAGATCCTTGGCCTGCAGCCGGGGGCGAGCCGGGACGAGATCGGCCGTGCGCATCGCGGGCTCATGAAGAAACTGCATCCCGACCAAGGGGGGTCGACGTACCTGGCGGCCCGTGTAAACGCGGCCAAGGACACTCTTCTTCGCACTCATCGCGGCTAACTCCGGCAACGCCACTCAACGCTACAACCGCGAGCTGCTTCTATCCGTCCGCTTGATGCCCCGTTCGCCCGCCGTTGCCCGGCATGGTCGATCACTGTTCCAAGTTTTATCCGCCAATCCTTGACGAGTGGTTTTCAACCCATGAATTTCGGACGGAGGTTGCTCCATCCGGAAAGCAAATGGCCGGGCAGGAGCCCGGCCATTTGAACGTCCGATTTGAAAGAAAGATCGATCAGTTCCGGATCGTGATGCAGGACATGTCGGAGCGCTTCAGCGTCCGGCACACCGCTTCCGCCTGGTCGCGATCGAGCCCGGCGAAACGGGCGCGGTACAGCTTCTTGTCGCCCTTGGCGACCGGTTCGGTGAAGGGGTCTGCCTTGCCCAGCATGCCGCGGGCGCGACCGCGCGCCGCATCGAGACGTTCGCGCGCCTCGTTCTCGGTTTCGAGCGCGCCGACCTGAATGATCCAGCCGGTATGTGAAACGACCGGCTTCACCGCGCCGTTCTGTTGAACGGCCTGGGGCTGAGCGCGGGGCGCCGGCTCGGCCGACGCCATCGCCTGCGATGTTGACGAGGGGACGCTCGAGGCCGGCAGCACGCCGAGGATGCCATGACCGGTTCCGAAGTTGGCCGGCTGCGGCGGCATGTTCGCGCGGGCAACCACCGATCCGGATGTTTCAGGCGCCTCGTCGCGCGCATTGCTGGCAGCCACGGGTGGCATCGATTGCGCCGGTCCTGCGGAGGCGAGTTTCGTCGAACCTGCGCGCACCAGCACCGTCTTCACCCGCACCGGCTTCATCGGCTCCGAGGAGCCGGGAATGGCAGCGATCGCCTGTGTATCGATCACGCCGCTCGTCAGGGGAGCGGGCTCCGGCTTGGCCTGTTTCGGCGGGAGCGCCGCAGTCGAAGCGGCGATCAGTGAACGGGTGAGATGGGTAGGCCGCTCGGGCGGCAGCACAGTTGGTTCGGGAGCGGCAGAGGCGACCTGGACGGCGCCATCGACCTGAACTGCGCGCTCCGGCCGGGAACGTGCCTGATCTTCCGCCACCTGCGCATTGGCTTCGGCCGGATTGCGCTCGGTGATGGCGGCGACGGTCCGTCGTGTTGCGGCCTTCTCGAGATTCTCGGCCAGCAGATTACGCATGGTGGCGTCGCGCGAGCCGCTGCTGCGGCCTCCCAGCACAACGCCGACCAGATGACGGTTGCCGCGCTTCAGATTGGTGACGAGGTTGAAGCCGGATGCCCGGATATATCCGGTCTTGATGCCGTCAACGCCATCGACGCTGCCGAGCAGGTGGTTGTGGCCGCGAATGGTACGTCCGCGGAAGACAAACGATGTCGTAGCGAAATAGCGATAATAGCGCGGGAACCGGTCCTGCAGGGCGCGGCCGAGCGTAGCCTGATCCCGCGCAGTGGTGACTTGGTCGTCATTGGGAAGGCCGGACGCATTGCGATAAACCGTCCGGGTCATGCCGAGCGCGCGCGCCTTGCGCGTCATCATCTTGGCGAAGTCGTCCTCGTCGCCGCCGATCGCTTCGGCGATCACCACGGCGGCGTCATTGGCGGACTTCGTCACCAGCCCCTTGATGGCGTCTTCGACACGGATGGTCTGGCCCGGCCGCAGGCCGAGCTTGGTCGGATCCTGCTCCGATGCGTGCTCCGAAACCCGCATTTCGGTATCCAGGCTCATCTTGCCGGCATCCAGACGCTCAAACAGCAGGTAGAGCGTCATCATCTTGGTCAGGGATGCGGGATGACGGAGGCTGTCGGGATTGCTCGATTCGAGTGTGGCGCCGGAGTTGGCATCGACGATGATCGACGCGGACGGCGGATTGTAGCTGTGCCGCGCCTCATGATGATGGCGATGGTGGTGACGGTGGCGAGAACGGCGCGCGTCGGCGTGATCGGTCGTGAAGATGATGGTGGCGATCGTGGCCAGCCCGAGTGCGCTAACGCGCATGGCGCGCGAGGAAGTCAACGTTGTGCGGAGCATGAACTTCCCCGTCCCATTCCCACTGTAGTCACCGGCCCGTGAGGCGAAATTGTGCCCAACGGCCGCTGAAGTTTCCCTGGTCGCGCATTCAGCGCAGACCGGTCTCTCGGCGAAGTGGCAGGTCAGGTTGCCATTCTGGCTAAGAGGCTGGTCTTATGGTGCTTTTAGTCATTTCCACCAAGACGCTTGCGATCTGAGGATTCAACGTAGGTCGCGGGAGTTTCCAAAGGGTTAAGCAACTCTTGATCTGACCTGCCAGATTCGCATCGACTTTGCGAAATATGTGCGTTGCACAAAATACTTGCAAATTATTGTGCATTGCAATATAGGAAGGATGTGACAACGGAGCCGCAAGGCCCGGCCGATCACGTATCAATCCGGGAAAGGACTCCATCATGATCAAGATTGAAGAGATCCAGCAGTACGGGAAAGACCAGTTCGACGCGGCGGTCGCGGCGGCCGGCAACCTTCAGAAGGGCACTCAGGCCATTGCGGCGGCCTACGGCGACTACACCAGGAAGTCGTTCGAGAATGGCAATGCCTTTGCCGAGAAGCTTGCGGGCGTGAAATCGTTCGACAAGGCGCTTGAGGTCCAGGCCGAGTACGCCAAGTCCGCCTATGAGACGTTTGTCGCGGAATCGCAGAAGATCGGCGAGCTCTACGCCGATCTCGCCAAGCAGGCCTACAAGCCGTTTGAAGGCTTTGCCGCGAAGTTCGCTCCGGTGGCCCGCTGAATCGAAGACAGCTTCAGAATGAAAAAGCCCGGCCATTGGCCGGGCTTTTTGTTGGGGTGTCGCGTCCGCGTTATTTTGCGATGCGCAGCTTGGAGAGCGAGGCTCCGATCTGACCGAACGCCGATGCGATACCGCTTGCAGAGGTGGTCGGAAAGAAGTTGCCGTCGGTCGCGCAGTTCTTCAGGACCGTCGAGACGGGGTCGCCGTCTGTGTTGACCTGAATGGTGTAGATCGCGGTCGTGCCGTTGGTCGGGTCCTTGATGTTGTTGCAGAGCAAGGTCTGCCGTGCGTCGACCTGTGACGACCAATCGGAGCCGTTGCCATACCAGCGGTCCTGCGTGTTCAAGCCGTCCGACAGCAGGATGATCGCGTCGGTGTATTTGTATTTTGAATCCTTGGCGGGTGCGGGGAACGGCGCCGTGGACTGCAGCATCATCCATGCCATTTGCATCGCGATGGACTGGTTGGTCGCGCCGTTCGCTACGAGGTTGTTGATTTTGCCTTTGAGAGTGCTGTCATCGGTCGAAGTGTCGGATTCGGTGGAATCGTAGACTGACGTCATCGGCAGGATCGACGAAGGACAAAGATTGGTTGTCCCGCCCCATGAACTCTGTGAGTAATTCTGGGCGAGATAGAGCGTGCCGGCGGTTCCAGAAACCGGTACATCCTTGGTTGTGTCGTAGGATTGGTTGCGATCGGTCACGCAGCCGGTCCAGTTGGATAGATTCTTCGACGTCCAGGTTTTACCGGCATTCACGCAGGCGCTCTTCGTGTGATAAGTGGATTTGCTGCAGCTTCCGAAATTGCTGAAGCTGGAGAAATAAGGAGTGTTGGCGTTGCCGCTGCCATCTTCCCAGTCGAGCCACGCCGCGCTCTTGTTGGTAGTTCCGACGTTGAGCATCACGTTGAACGGAATGATCGAAACATAGACATCGCCGGTGGCATTGGCCGAGGTCTTGAGCGTGTCGATCAGGCCCTTGGCGGCCTTTTTCATGGCGTCGAGCTTGCCGGCACTGGCCATCGAACCCGTAACGTCGAGGGCCATCGCGACGCGGAGCTTGGTGTTGCCCCATGTCGCCGTGGACGTCGTGTTGAAGTTGATCTGCGGGAAGCCCGCGACCTTCATAAAGTCGGTCGTTACGGTGCCGGACCCGGTCAGAACGACGGTGGCCGCCACGCCGTTGCTGTAGGGTGTGTACACCGCACTGATGTTGATGTTCTGGGCGTCCTTGTTGTGATACAGCGCGTTGAAATATTTCTGCGCGGCTGTGGTGATTTGGTCGGCCGTCAGTGGCGGGCTCGCGGCATTGGCGTCCTTGGAGACCATCAGCGCGGCCGAATCCATCGCGGCCTGCATGGATGATCGCGCGGCATTCGCCCGCGTGTAGTCGACCGCGGCGCCGACGAAAGCGAGCATGGGCACGAGCGCGATCGCGAAGATCGGCGCGATGTTGCCTCCGCGATTCCGGCCGAAACTGGCGGCCGAACTGCGAAGCCGTTTGCGAATTGACGTACCAGACATGGCTGTCACCGATCAGTTGGTTTCAGCCGGCATTTCGGGCCGCAGGGCTAAACAGGTGGTAAAGCTGTCCTGAGAAAGCAGGTAAATAGCCGCACAAATTGAGGGGACGCGCCAAAAGGCTGCCACCGGAGTCAACGGCGCCTAAATGGGCTTCCCGAGTATTTGGCCAGACCAAGAGGACCTGATTAACCAAGAGCGGTCCGCGGGCGCTGATTCGCAAAAAATTTACGATCTTGCAGCCAGCCGAATACCGACCCATATTCCCAACATCCGGACCAGCCAGTTGGGGCACGGCCCGACCGGAACCTTCGCCCCATCAACTGCCCGGATCACTGCGACATCCCGGCGCGCGGGTTGCCCCGATCGCCGCCCTGCATGTGCAAGGATTTCGAACGCCTGAGCCAATGCCAAAGTTGCTTGCCATTCAGCCATCCAAGACCGCCATGGCGGATACCCGTCGTGCTTCTGCAACGAAAATGACTGGTAATGACGAAGGGCGCTCCGGTACGCCGGGCGGCCCTGCGGCTTCTGTCATTACCAAGGTCAAACCGAAAGCCAAGCGTCCCAATCTCTATCGCGTTCTCATCCTGAACGACGACTATACGCCGATGGAGTTCGTGGTTCACGTCCTGGAAAAGTTCTTTCAGAAGGACGTCGAGGCCGCCACCAAGATCATGCTTCATGTTCATCATCACGGCATCGGCGAATGCGGCGTATTCACCTACGAGATCGCCGAGACCAAGGTGACGCAGGTGATGGATTTTGCGCGCAAGCACCAGCACCCGTTGCAATGTGTGATGGAAAAGAAATAGCAGCGATTGTCGCACGCCGATCCTGAGCGGCTCGCTTCGCCGGCTCACGCAGCGGTTTCCGTCAAGAATAATAACAATTCCAGGTCCCAGCGAGCCGGCGGCGGATATGCGCGATTCGTGCAAAGGAACCAGTCTTCCAACGCGATTGTGCGTAACTATATGACAAAGGTTGTTGTTGCCTGACCGGGCGACGGCGATCATGATGGGCTAGGGGCCCTAGAGGACGTGGAATGCCAACTTTTTCTCAAAGCCTGGAACAATCGCTGCATCGGGCGCTCGCGATCGCGAACGAGCGGCATCACCAGTACGCCACGCTCGAGCATCTGTTGTTGTCGCTGATCGACGATTCCGACGCGGCCGCGGTGATGCGGGCTTGCAGCGTCGATCTCGACAAGCTGCGCGGCAGTCTGGTCAACTATCTCGAAACCGAATTCGAAAACCTGGTGACGGACGGCGCCGATGACGCCAAGCCGACAGCCGGATTCCAGCGCGTGATCCAGCGCGCGGTGATTCATGTGCAGTCGTCCGGCCGCGAGGAGGTGACAGGCGCCAACGTATTGATCGCGATCTTCGCGGAGCGCGAAAGCCATGCGGCGTACTTCCTGCAGGAGCAGGACATGACCCGCTACGACGCGGTGAATTACATCAGCCATGGCATCGCCAAGCGCCCCGGCGTCTCCGAGGCGCGGCCGGTGCGCGGCGTCGACGAAGAAACCGAATCCAAGAATGGCGAGGACACCAAGAAGAAGGGGGACGCACTCGAGACCTATTGCGTCAACCTCAACAAGAAGGCGCGCGACGGCAAGATCGATCCAGTGATCGGCCGTAATGCCGAGATCAATCGCGCGATCCAGGTGCTGTGCCGCCGCCAGAAGAACAACCCGCTGTTCGTGGGCGAGGCCGGCGTCGGCAAGACTGCGATCGCGGAAGGTCTAGCCAAGCGCATCGTCGACAGCGAAGTGCCGGAGGTGCTGAGCGCCGCCACCGTGTTTTCGCTCGACATGGGCACGCTGCTGGCCGGCACGCGTTATCGCGGCGACTTCGAGGAACGCCTGAAGCAGGTGCTCAAGGAGCTCGCGGCGCATCCGAGCGCGATCCTGTTCATCG
>JBQCIZ010000211.1:0-2553 GCA_051953235.1 Nitrobacter sp.
GGCGTGATCGATCGCCTCACGGCGCGGGGATTGACCGAGACCAGTTCCGATCCGACCGATGGCCGCCGCCTGCTTGTCAGCCTGACGCGCGCCGGGCAGCAGATGGCGGAGAAGACTGCGCCGAATGCGCTCGCGATCACACGCGAAACACTGGCGCCGCTCGATGCACGGGAGCGTGAGGCGCTGGTCGCACTTTTGGGCAAGTTACGGTAGAGGGCTTGTCCTGAAAACCCCATCGTCATTCTGGACGACTTGCAACGCAAGTCGATCCGGAATCCAGTCAAGGGTATCGTCGGAAACGGTCTACACTTCTGGATTCCGGGTCTGCGTGCTTCGTACGCATCCCGGAATGACGAGGACAGGAATGGCAGCGACCGTCAGACGCCGCGGTCGAGCAGCGCCTTGAAATCGGCGCGGACCCGCTGGGCTTCCTGCTTTGCGGCTGGCGCCGCGTCGCCCAGTCCGAAATAGCCGTGAATGAGGCCGGGGCCGTCATGATAGGTCGTCGGCACGCCGGCGGCTTTGAGTGCATCGGCATAAGCCTTGCCTTCGTCGCGCAGCGGATCGAACCAGGCGGTGCAGACCACGGCCGGTGCGACGCCCGCGAGATTTTTGGCGCGTAGCGGCGAGACGCGCCAGTCGGCTCCGTGTGCAGGCGTTTCAAGATAATGCCCGGCAAACCATTCCATCACGGCGCGCGACAGAAAATAACCTTCGGCGTTCTCCCGGCGGGATGGAAAGCGCGCGTTCTCCCTCGTGTCCGCAAAATTCCCGACGACATCGGTGACGGGATAGACCAGCATCTGGCCGGCCAGTTTGATTCCGGCATCGCGGCAGGCGATGGCGACGGTTGCCGCCAGATTGCCGCCGGCGCTATCACCAGCGACGCCCACGCGCGCAAGGTCGCTGCCAAACTCGGCAATGCGCGCGATCACGTCGCGCATGGCAGCGAAGCAATCCTCGAAGGCACCTGGAAACCGCGTTTCCGGCGGACGCCGGTAATCGACGGAGATCACGACTGCGCCGGTCTCGATCACAAGCAGCCGCGCCTGACGATCGTGGGTTTCGAGATCGCCTGCCACCCAGCCGCCACCGTGGAAGAACACGATCGTCGGCGATTTGCCTTGCCCGTTGCGATAGACGCGCGCGTTGAGCGGCCCGGCCGCACCCTTGACCGCGATGTCGGTAACGCTTGCGACCGGCGGCGGCGGGATCGCCGCGCGTGCATCCGCCAGCGCACGAAGCGAATCCCGCGCGCTTTTCGGTGTCATGGTCGGGGGATCGCGCAGCGGGAGTTTTAGAATAACTTCAGCGATCGCGGGATCGAGTGGTGCGGTCATGATGCCTCCCAATTGATTTTGGGCCCGACGGGCCAGTTGGCATCATTGTCATTGCGAGCAGAGCGAAGCAATCCAGATTCGTGAGCTAAACTGGATTGCTTCGTCGCTATCGGGACGACGCTACGCGCCGCCCTGAGCTCTTCGCGATGACGCCGTCAACGCTTAGTGCCCGACGATGGTCGGCACCTTGCCCGCGGGCGGCGTGTTGCGGCTACGCTGAGTGCGCACGATGCCATCGATGATCGTCATGCCAATGCCCGGCAGATCGCCGAGCTGAATGCTGTCGAGAATATTCTTGCCTGCGGAATGCTGCGCCTTGTCCATGATGACGAAGTCGGCGGCGCGGCCCACCTCGACGATGCCGCAGTCGAGCGCACGCATCCGCGCGGTGTTGCCGGTGGCGAAGCAGAAGGCGATCTCGGCGGGTACCTCGCCGAGCGACGACAGCAGCGACACCATGCGGATGATGCCGAGGGGTTGTACGCCCGAGCCGGCCGGCGCGTCGGTGCCGAGGATGACGCGGCTGAGATCGTTCATCTCTTTCGCGATGCGTAGCGTGTAGAGCGCAGCGCGTTCATTGCCGTTGTGCACGAGTTCGAGGCCGCGCTTGCAGCCCTCGCAGATGCAACGAATTTGTCCGTCGGGCAGGGCAGTGTGGCCGCCGTTGATATGGCCGACAACGTCAGTGTCGGCTTCCAGCACCACATCGGCGTCGATCAGTCCCGAGCCGGGGATCGAGGGACCCCCGGTGTGGATCGTGCTGTTCATGCCGTACTTGCGCGCCCAGGCCACCATCTTGCGCGCGGTCGGTCCGTCCTTGACGTCGCCGAGTCCGACTTCGCCGAGCCACCGCACGCCGGCCGCAGCCATTTCCTTGAAATCCTCTTCGACCATGCCGGGTTCGATCACCGGCGCACCGGCATGAACCTTGACGCCGCCCGGGCGCAGATTGGCGAAGGATCGCTGCGCAAAAATCGCCATCGCCTTGAGGCCGACGATGTCCTTCGGGCGGCCCGGCATGTGCACTTCGCCGGCGGAGATCATGGTGGTGACGCCGCCGTGAAGGTAGCTGTCGATCCAGTTGATCTGGTTCTGTCGCGGCGTCCAGTCGCCGGCGACGGGATGGACGTGGCTGTCGATCAGGCCGGGTGCCACTGTGGTACCATTCGCATTCACGACGGTGGTGGCGCCCTCGGCATTCACGTCCTTGAAG
>JBQCIZ010000212.1:0-8321 GCA_051953235.1 Nitrobacter sp.
AACGCACCGGCATTTCGCCGGCCGCGTACGGGTCAGCTTCGGTTGGGGCACCAACCTGACCAACGACTTCGTTGGATGCTCGCCCGATGGCGGTGCCGACCTCGATCCGATTTCGATCGTCTGCAAGGTGACGGCGGTCAACGGCCGGCCGGCCGTCAAGCTCTCCGACAATCCGGAAAAGGCAACCGGCGAACCCTCGGAGATCGAACGCTATCTGCGGGTGTTCGGCGATGCGGGCCGCGTCCGCGCCGCCGTCCACGTTTGATGCGGAAGCGCTGACGTCGTTCTCACACCTTGCCGTCGATCATCACTTCGATGAGCTTCGCGCCCGGCCGGTTGAAGGCCGAGGACAGCCTCCCTTCAAGCTCTTTAGGATCTTCGATGCGGATGGCCTCGGCGCCGAGAGCCTTTGCGATCCCGGAAAAATCCACCGGCGGATCGACAAAATCCATGCCGATATAGTTGTCGTCCTTGTGGAACGCGAGCAGACGCTGCTTGATGATTCGATAGCCGCCGTTGTTGGCGATCACGACATTCAGCGGCAGCTTGTGATGCGCGGCTGTCCACAACGACTGGATCGAATACATCGCGCTGCCATCGCCGGAATAACACACCACCGGACGGTCCGGATTGGCGAGGCTGACGCCGACCGAAGCCGGCAAACCCCAGCCGATGCCCCCCGAAGCGAGAGCATGATAACCGTAACGGTCGCGATGCGCGCGCAGCGCGGGAATAGTGCGCGACGACGTCAGTCCTTCATCGACCAGAATGGCGTTGTCCGGCATCGCCTCGATCACCTTCAACGCCAGCCAGTCCGGATTGATCGGCGTCTTGCCGCCTGTCTTCGCAATCTCCTCGACCAGCCTGGCCCGGCGCGCGCTCCAGTTGTTCGTCTTCAACGCGGCAAGGCCGTCACGCGCCCGCGCCTCGAGCGCCTTTCCGCCAGCCGATTTGATCGCTGGAATCAGCGCCAGCAGCGTCTCCCTGACGTCAGCCTTGACTGCGATATCGACGGGATAATTCTTGCCGATGTCCCAATCGACCAGACCGACCTGTACCATCGACAGACCGGTCGGCAATGGATCGACCTCGCTGTAGACCGACATGCGCAGCGGATCAGAGCCGAGCACGATCATCAGATCGTAACCGCCAAGCGTCTCGCGCACATTCTTCTGATCGCGCGACAGCGGCCCCATGTAGCTCGGGCTTTCGGATAGAAAGTGCGCACCATAAGCGACCGATTGCTGAAAGGCCGGGCAACCCAATGTTTCCGCCAATGCCGCAGCTTCGTTCAACGCGTCGCTTTTGACGATTTCGTCGCCGACCACGATGACCGGATTGCGGGCACGCAGGATACGGTCGGCAAGCGCGGCCACGGCGCTGTCGGACGGCCGGACGCGCGTATCGATGCGCGTCGATTTGCCAAGCTCGATTCCCGCTTCCGCGTTCAAGATGTCGCCGGGCAACGAGATGAAGACCGGGCCGGTCGGCGGCGTGGTCGCGATTTTTGCAGCACGGCGCACGATACGCGGCAGATCTTCCAGACGCGTTACCTCCACGGCCCATTTCACCAGCGGCTCGGCGATCCGGACCAGCGGATCGTAAAGCAGCGGCTCCATCAGGCCGTGCCCCTGTTCCTGCTGGCCGGCGGTCAGGATCATCGGGGTGCCGGTGAATTTTGCGTTGTAGAGCGAGCCCATCGCATTGCCGAGCCCCGGCGCAACGTGGACATTGCAGGCGACGAGGCGGCCAGAGGCGCGACTATAGCCATCGGCAATTGCAACGACGAGGCTTTCCTGCATCGCCATCACGTAGGTGAGATCGGGATGCTCCTTGAGCGCATGCATGATCGGCAGTTCGGTCGTTCCCGGATTGCCGAAGAGATGCGTAATGCCCTCGTCCTTGAGCAGCGCCAGAAATGCCGAACGCCCGGTGATCCGATTCATACCAAAAGCCTCCCTCCCCGCCTCAATGCGCGGGTTCGCGGCATCATCACCATTCGCGGGGTCGGCGCAATGGAGCATGGTCATGGCAGCGTTGCGCGCACGGGACGGATCACAACACCGGATTCGTCATCCTGAGGCGCGAGCGCCAGCAAGCCTCGAAGAATGTCCAACGGAACATGGACTCCCGTCACCTTTCGAGACGCCGCTTCGCGGCTCCTCAGGATGACGAGAAGTCAATTGCTGTCCGCGCAGCGTCAGTTCTCGTATACCAGCCGTGCGCGGATCGTGCCGTCGAGCGCCCTGATCTCGTCGAGAATGTCTTCTCCGACATTGTCGGGCTCCTCAGCATCGACCACGACGTAGCCGATCTCACTATCGGTCTGCAGATATTGCGCGGCAATGTTGATATCGCGCTGCAGGAACACCTCGTTCAACCGCCGCAGCATGCCCGGCACGTTGCGATGCACATGGATGAACCGCGCACCGACCGGACGGGTCGGCAACTGCACCTGCGGAAAATTTACAGCGCCCATGGTCGATCCGCTGTCGGAATAGTCGATCAGCTTGCGGGCGACCTCCTTGCCGATCCGGTCCTGCGCTTCCTCGGTCGAGCCGCCGATATGAGGCGTCAGGATCACGTTCTTCAGTCCTTGGAGCGGCGAGGTGAAGCGATCCGTATTCGATGCCGGCTCGACCGGAAACACATCGACCGCTGCACCGGCGAGATGCCCGTCGCGCAGCGCACCAGCAAGAGCATCAAGATCGACCACCGTTCCACGGCTGTTGTTGATCAGATAAGCGCCCGGCTTCATCGCCCGGATTTCCGCCTCTCCGATCATGCCGGCCGTTGCCGGCGTTTCCGGCACATGCAAACTCACGATATCGCTGTGCGCCAGCAGTTCGTTCAGGGTATCGATCGGCTCGGTATTGCCGTGACGCAGCCTGTCGGTGTGATCGTAATAGATCACTCGCATGCCCATAGCTTCCGCGAGCGTCGACAGTTGCGAGCCGATATTGCCGTAACCCACAATGCCGAGCGTCTTGCCCCGCACCTCGCGGCTATCGGTCGCCGACTTGTCCCAGCCGCCGCCATGGGCCGCAATCGAGCGCGGCAATATCCGGCGCAACAGCATGACGATCTCGCCGATCACGAGTTCGGCGACGCTTCGCGTGTTGGAGAACGGCGCATTGAATACCGGAACGCCCTGCGATCGTGCGGCGCCCAGATCGACCTGATTGGTTCCGACGCTGAAGCAGCCGACGGCGATCAGCCGGTCCGCTGCCGCGAAAATCTCCGGCGTGAGTTGCGTGCGCGACCGGATGCCGAGAATGTGGACACCCTTGACCGCCTCGCACAGCGCAGCAGCATCCAGCGCCTTAGGCAGCCGTTCGAGATTGGAATAGCCCGTCGTGTGGAACAGCTCGACGGCGCTGTCATTCACGCCCTCAAGCAACAGAACCTTGATCTTGTCCTTGGCCAGAGAAAACTTGGCTGCCATGCGATATCCTGGAGAAGCTGACTCCGGATCGGGGCGATCCGGACGAATCCTGAAGATAGGTTCTCAATGTGGCGGATCAGGGTGCCAGCCGAGAACCGTCAACATCACGGCAAAGCCGACCACATAGGCAAGAACGACAGGCCACCCGCGAGTCAGCCACAAGCCAACCGATTTCGCTTCCGGATACATGTTTGACAGCGCCACACCAGCTGACGAGCCAAACCAGATCATCGAGCCGCCGAAACCGACCGCATAGGCAAGATAGCCCCAGTCGTAGCCACCTTGTTTCAGAGCGAGCGCGGTCAACGGAATGTTGTCGAACACTGCAGAGACGAAACCAAGACCCAGTGCCGTATGCCAGGATGCCGCTGGCAGCCGCTCCACCGGCATCATCGAGGCGGCGGTAACAAGAGACAGCAGGAAGATCGTTCCCTTGAACGTCTCCGGCATGACCTTCCAGTCCGGCATGCGCAGCGGCGCTGTCACCAGGATGGCCGCCCACACCGCGAGCCCCAACAGCGGAACGGCGTCGAGCAACGAAGGATATTTCAGGTTGGCCGTAATGTTGACGACCAGTGCGGCGGCGAGAATCAGAACCACGATGAAGACACGGGCGCCATCCACCCGCAGGCCGCTTGGCGGATTCTTGACGATGGGCGAATACCGATGCTGAAAGATCGCCGCCGGGATGGCGAAAACCGCCATCGCCACGACGGCGGCAACATAGGCTTCCACCACGCTGAGCGGGCTGACGCCATCGATCCACATCATCGTTGTCGTGGTGTCGCCGACAACGCTGCCCGATCCGCCGGCGTTTGATGCGGCGACGATCGCTGCGAGATAACCGATATGCACCTTGCCGCGAAAGACATGCCGCGCCACCGTGCCGCCGATCAGTGCCGCAGCGATATTGTCGAGAAAGCTCGATATAACGAAAACAAGAACCAGCAGCACCGCGCCGCCCTTCCAGTCGTCCGGCAGCAGCGCCGGCATTTCATCGGGAATCCGGCTTTCCTCGAAATGTCTCGATAGAAGAGCAAAACCCATCAGCAGCAGGAACAGATTGGTCAACATGACCCACTCATGCTCCATGTGATGACCAAAACCGGCGAAGCCGGTCCCGAACTTGAAGCCGGTAAACCCGATCTTGTAAGCGATAATGACGGCGAGCCCCGTCAGGGCGATCGGCAGCGTGTGATGATGGAACAGCGCGACCCCTAGCAAGATCAGCGCGAACAGGACGAAATCGAGGGGAATTCCAACAATCAAAATCGGATCGACCACGATGACCTCAATTGACAAGAATGATCGGCAACGCCGGCGGAATGGCGCCCAACGGAAAAGTCACGCCGCGCCGGAGACCGTTGCGGCCGGATCGAAGGTATTCAATCGGCTTTTACCCCTCTGACCCCGCAGGGTATGATCCCATACTGCCCGACAAACATCCACGGATAAGGGCATTATCCAAAGTCAATTGAGGCAAAAGCCCATGACCGACATCCGTCTATTTTCCCCGCTGGTGATTCGTGGTGTCGAGTTGCGCAATCGCATCGTCGTGCCGCCCATGCACCAGTATTCGGCGATCAAGGGCTTTCCCACCGACTGGCACCTGATGAACGCGGGCAAGTTCGCTGCCGGCGGCGCGGGCCTTGTCGTTGTGGAATCGACGAAAGTCGAACGGCGCGGCTGTGGGACGGTTGGCGACCTCGGCATCTGGGACGACAAGTTCGTCGAGCCGCTGAAGCGGGTTGCGGACTTCATCAAGCAGCAGAATGCGGTCGCGGGAATCCAGCTCGGCCATTCCGGCCGCAAGGCGCGCGCCAGCCGCCCCTGGGAGGGCGACCGTCCGCTGCAGCGCACCGCCGACATCGACGACTGGGACGACTGGACACCGGTCGCGCCGAGCGCGATCGCCCACAGCGAGAAATGGCCGGTGCCGCGCGCGCTGGACCGCCGCGAGATCAAGGATCTGGTGCAGGCCTGGGGCAATGCCGCCCGGCGGGCGCGGGATGCCGGGTTCGATGTACTGGAGCTTCATGGGGCGCACGGCTATCTGGTTCACGAATTCCTGTCCGAGCGATCCAACCAGCGCAGCGATGAATACGGCGGCTCGGAAGCGAACCGGATGCGGTTCATCATCGAGGTGGCCGAGGCGGTGCGGTCGCACTGGCCCGACGACAAGCCGCTGTTCATTCGCCTCTCGGTCGAGGACAACGCCGGCTGGGGTCCGGAGCAGAGCGTGCGCCTTGCTGCGACGCTCAAAACCAAAGGCGTCGATGTGATCGACTGCTCGTCGGGCGGCATCACCGATGTGGCGCCGATCCTCGGCAAGGAGATCAAATACAGCTATCAGGTGCCGCTTTCCGACTACGTCCGGCGCCACGCCGATATCATGACGATGGCGGTTGGACTGATCATTCATGGCGATCAGGCCGAACAAATATTGCGCGACGGTCAGGCCGACCTGATCGCGGTCGGCCGCGAGATACTCAATAATCCGAACTGGCCGATGGACGCCGCGTTGAAACTGGGAATCGACGGCCCGTTCCGGAACGTGCCCCCGCAATTCGGCTATTGGCTCGGCACGCGCGCCAAACGCGGCTTCGGCACGCGGCCCTCGACGTGGCAGAACGGCCTCGCGGACGATCAAACGGCGCTGTGAGCCCGATCATTCGCCGATGAAACGGCCATAACCGCCGCGCGCAAACAGCAGCGCCTCGGACCCATCATAGCGATAGCTCTCCACCGCACCGAGGAAGATGACATGGTCGCCGCCATAGTAGCGATCGACGGTGCGGCACTGGAAATTCGCAACGCTGCCGGGCAGAAGCGGCGCGCCGCCGAGGCCGGACGTCCAGTCCACGCCATCGAACTTGCTGTCCGATGATTTGGCGAATCTGGACGCCAGCGCCTTCTGCGATGCGCCGAGCACGTTCACCGCGAAGTGGCTGGCGTTCTGGAACACGTTCATGCTCTGCGAATAGATCACGAGACTCCACAGCACGAGCGGCGGGTTCAGCGATACCGAGGTGAACGAATTGCAGGTCAGTCCATACGGCTTTCCTGCGGCGTCGGCAGCGGTGATGATGGTGACGCCGGTCGCGTACGTTCCAAGCGCATTGCGAAAATCACGCGGATCGATGTCCGATTGATTGCTCGCCAACTCGTTGGCCGGGTCTGTCGTGTGAGGAAGCTTGGGATCGTCCACCATTCGACGATCTCACAAGGTCAGGTTCTGGGAGGGCAGATCGAGCACGACCCGGCCGTAATTGGTGCCTGCCGCATCGAAGTTGAACGCGAGATGGGAATTGATCGCGTTCGCATCCCGGAACTGGCGCTGCAAGGGCGCCCCCGCAAACAATCCCCGCGCCCCACTGGCGGCGAACAGGAGAGACACCGCCTCGGTACAGAGATTCACTGCATAGGCCCCGTCGCGCCGCCATCGGGTCTTGATCGACATATCCGGAATACGGCTGCGGCGCGCGTCTGCCATCGCCTCGAGACAGGCCGATCGCATGATGAGGCGCGCAGCATCGATTTTCGCCGATGCTTCCGCGATCTTGATCTGCGTGGACTGGAGATCGCCGAGCTTGGCGTGGCTATAGGTGGTCACGCGATGCCGTGCGACATCGATGTAGTCGTCGAGACAGATTTGCGCGTTGCCGAGCGCCACGCCTGATAGAACGTAGGGAAACAATGCGAATACCGGCAGTGTATAGAGCGGGTTCGGATTGACCGCGCTGCCGGGTGACGGACCGCCGTCGATCTCCGCGACCGGAACGGTCATCGCATCGGAAACGAAGATATCGTCGATGACAACCTCGTTCGAACCCGTTCCCCTCAGACCGGTGACGTTCCACATATCGATGATCTTGTAGTCGGCGCATGGAACGAGGAAAATCCGGTATTCGATGCCGTCCACCTCGTCATCGGATGACACGATGCCGGCAAGCATGTTCCACGCACAGGAATCAACGCCGGAGGAGAACGGCCAGCGGCCCTGCAGCCGGTACCCGCCGTCGACCTTTCGGGCACGGCCCGCTGCGAACACAAAGGACGACGCGATCAGCGCATTCGCGTCCCTGCCCCAGACCATGTCTTGCGCGCCACCGCCGAACATGCCGAGCATCCAGTGATGGCTGGCCAGATTGGCGAGGGTCCAGGCGGCGGAGGCATCGGCTGTGGCGATCACCTCGGCAAAATCGACCAGTGCCACATAGTCGAACTCGGACCCACCGACCCGTTTCGGCTGCAGGATCCTGAACAATCCCGCATCGTGCAGGTCCTTCTCGGTCTCCGCCGGCAGCCGACGGAGTTCTTCGGTCCTGGCGGCCCGGTCGCGCAAGGCAGGCACAAGTGCCCGTGCCCGCACGATCATGGCGGCATAAGCCTCGTCCGAATTGGAAGCTAATCCTGACATCGAGCAGTCCTTGTTGTGTTCACGGCCGATGACACCGCGAAGCGCCAGCAAAGCACAAAAACGAGCGACCGGCAGCAGCATCCTTGACGGTTTGCCGGACTTGAAAAGCGCGGGGGCATCGCGTCAAATGATCCGAAGCAGATTTATATGTCGCACATGAAAAACCAGAAGGCGATCTGCCGTGACGACTGCACCCCGCATCGATATCGATTTGCCGGCGTTCTGGAGCGATCCCTACCCCGTGCTGGCGGAGCTGCGCCGGGATGCGCCCATCGCCTTCATTCCTCAACTGGGCAGCACGATCTTTTGCCGGCGTGACGACATTTTCATTTCGGAGAAGCAGATCGACGTCTTCAGTTCGCATCAGCCGCAAGGGCTGATGAACAAGCTGATGGGCCACAACATGATGCGCAAGGACGGCGATGCGCACATGTCGGAACGCGCCACGATCTTTCC
>JBQCIZ010000213.1:0-16199 GCA_051953235.1 Nitrobacter sp.
GCGCTCGCGCAGCCGTTTGCGATGCTCATGGTAGTGCGGTCTGGAATTATCCGTGCTCGGCATGCCCCCAGCATGCCGAGGCCGCCGGCAATTGCAACCGCAAGTTTACCGGTAGGGCGGCTTGTCGAGCCTGTGCGGCGACAGCGTGAAGATCTCGCAGCCGGTATCGGTCACGCCGATGGTGTGCTCGAACTGCGCCGACAGCGAGCGGTCGCGGGTCACCGCGGTCCAGCCATCCGACAGGATTTTCACATGCGGCTTGCCGAGATTGATCATCGGCTCGATGGTGAAGAACATGCCCGGGTGCAGCGCAATGCCTTCGCCGGGGCGGCCGACATGGATGATGTTGGGCTCGTCGTGGAACATGCGCCCGAGGCCATGGCCGCAGAAGTCGCGCACCACACTCATCTGCTGCGGTTCGACATAGCTCTGGATGGCATGGCCGATGTCACCGGTGGTGGCGCCAGGTTTCACTGCGGCAATGCCGCGCATCATCGCCTCATGGGTGACGTCGATCAGCCGCTCGGCCTTGCGCGAGATTTCGCCGACTGCATACATCCGGCTGGAATCGCCGTGCCAGCCGTCGACGATGAAGGTGACGTCGATGTTGACGATGTCGCCTTCTTTCAGGGCCCGGTCGCCGGGCATGCCGTGGCAAACGACATGATTGAGCGAGGTGCATGTCGAGTAGCGATAGCCGCGATACATCAGCGTCGCCGGATAGGCGCCGTTGCCGAAGGCGAATTCGCGGACGAAGTCGTCGATCTTCGATGTCGGCAGCCCCGGCTTCACCAGATCGGCCAGCTCATCGAGGCAGCGCGCCACCAGCGCTCCGGCCTTGCGCATGCCTGCGAATCCGCTCGGGCCATGCAATTTGATCTGTCCGGTCTTGCGCAGGGAGGTTTCGGAGGCTTCCACGTAGCTCATCAGGTGATCTTGGCTTCAAACAAGGGGTGATTCAGCCCCAATCTAATGAACCGGGCCATTAGCGCAAGCTGGGGCACCCATGCGGCGAACTCAGGGCAGAACGGGAACTGGCCCTGCCAGAACGATTTGGCCGTGATCGAGGCGGCAGACGTGGGCAATCGCTTCGACGCCTGCGCCGCGTGCCCGGTCGAAGGCCCTCCCGTAGGCGGGATCGATGTCCCGCGCCAGGGTCAGCGCAGTGGCCGACCCGATCTGGATGACGAACAGCATGACGGCGCGCTGGCCCGATAAGGCGACCGCGGCCAACTCGTCGAGGTGCTTCGCCCCGCGCGCGGTTACCGAATCCGGAAATTCCGCCAATCCGGGCCGGCGCATCAGATGGACGTTCTTGACTTCGACGTAGCAGGGAGGCCGGTCCGGTTTTTCGAGCAGAAAGTCGATCCGCGAACGGCCGCCGTCGGGACCCTGACCGTATTTGACCTCGCGGCAAATCCGGCCGTAGCCGGCGAGTTCGGGAATGGCGTGCGCAGCCAATGCCTCCGCGACGATGGTGTTCGGGTGCATCGTGTTGACGCCAGCCAGTTCCGGTCCAGCTCCGAAGTCCGCTTCGATCAGCTCCCACGAATACGGCAGCTTGCGCGTGACGCTCGGCGATCTGGAGAGCCAGACCCGTGATCCCGGCGCCTGAAGGCCGGTCATGGCGCCGGGATTGGCGACGTGGACCGTGATCGTACTGCCGTCGGCCAGCTCGACATCGGCAAGGAAGCGCTTGTAGCGCCGCAGCAGCGTCGCCGGAACGAGGTCGGTGGTGAATTTCATGGCGATGAATGGTCAGAATTGCAGCAGGTGACGGGCATCATGCAGCCGATCGCCATCGTCAATGAATACGTCGGATGAATTGAACAAACCCGTTTTCACCCATCGGCATTTTTCATGATGGCATCGGCGATGCCAAGATGGCTTCGAGAGTATTCGCAAAACCGATAAGCCGTCGCGGCAAAAATCGGTTGGCGCGGTGCATCTGTGACGATAAGCATGCAAATGCAGGTATTTTCCGCTTCGGACATCTGATGGCATCTCTGGATTCGGTCAGTCTGGCGATCCTGCTCGGCGCGATTCTGGTCATGGCCGGAATCCTGTCGAGCCTCCTTGCGCTGCGTTTCGGCGCTCCCTTGCTGCTGGTCTTCCTGTTCATCGGCATGCTGGCCGGAGATTCCGGTCCCGGCGGACTGAAGTTCAACGATGTCGAAAATACCTATCTGGTCGGGTCGGCGGCGCTGGCGCTGATCCTGTTCGATGGCGGTTTGAAGACGCGGTTTCAGAGCATCCGGACGGTGCTCGCGCCGTCGATGATGCTCGCGACGGTTGGCGTGCTGCTGACCGCGCTGATCACCGCGCCGGTCGCCAGATATGCCCTCGACCTCAACTGGACCGAAGCCCTGCTGATCGGCGCCGTCGTCGCCTCCACCGACGCGGCGGCGGTGTTCCTGTTGGTGCACGCTCAGGGCCTGCGGTTGCGCCCGCGCGTCGGCGCGACGCTTGAGGCGGAGTCCGGCACCAACGATCCCTTCGCGGTGTTTCTGACGCTGATGCTGGTCGAACTGATCTCGGTCGGTCACAGTTCGACCGGGCACGTGATCCTCGAATTCCTCCGCGAGTCCATGCTCGGCGCCATCGTCGGCGTGATCGGCGGGCGCCTCGTGGTAGTGGCGCTGAACAAGGTAGCGCTGCCGCAGGGCCTGCATGCGCCCTTCGTCACGACCGCGGCGCTGGTGATCTTCGGCGTCGCGCAGATTTCCCATGCCTCGGGATTCCTTGCGGTCTACCTCGCGGGCATCATCATCGGCAATCGTCCGACCCGCGCCCACAATTCCGTGGTGACGTTTCTCGATGCGGCGACCTGGCTTGCGCAGATCGTCATGTTCGTGATGCTTGGGTTGCTGGTATCGCCGCAGCGTCTGATGGTCAGTGTGCTGCCGGCCGTGGTCATCGCGCTGGTGCTGATGCTGGTGGCGCGGCCGCTGGCGGTTTTTATCTGCCTCGCGCCGTTCCGGTTCAAGTGGCGTGAGAAGCTGTTCATCGCGTGGACCGGACTGCGCGGAGCGGTGGCAATCTTCCTGGCCTCGATCCCGATGCTTGTCGGGTTGTCGAAGGCCTATCTTTATTTCGACGTTGCCTTCGTGGTGGTGATCATCTCGCTGCTGCTGCAGGGATGGACGCTCGCCGCCGCGGCGCGGAGGCTGCACGTGGCGTTGCCGCGTGCCGAACGAGGGCCGCGCCGCGTCGAGCTCGATCTGCCGGGGCAACTCGAGCAGCAGCTCGTCGGCTATCCGGTCCGGCCCCGAAGCCTGTTTCTGAAGCGGGGCCTCATTCCATCCTGGTCGAAGCCGACGCTGGTGATCCGTAACGAAAGAATCCTGTCGCCAACCGAAGCGGAGCCGGTGACGGCGGGGGATTATATCTACCTGCTGGCCCCGCCGGAAAAGGCCGAAGCGCTCGATCGCTTTTTCGTCGACATGCAGCCGACCGCGGCGCCCGATCCTCATCTGCTCGGTGACTTCATGGTGTCGGGAGAGACGACGCTGGGCAATCTCGCCGAAATTTATGGCGTTGCCATCAATCCAGGGCGGGCCGAGCGGACCCTTGCCGACTACTTCGACGTTCATCTAGATCATGCACCGAAGGAGGGCGCGACCGTGCCGCTCGATACCATCGTGCTGGTGGCGCGCAGCATCAGCGGTGGCCGGGTCAACGTGGTTGGATTGCGGTTGCCGGAGGATGAGGACGAACCCGCGCCCAAGCTGACGCGCGTGGCGACGCTCAAGCAAAAAATATCGGACGTCTGGTCGTCGCTTGCCGGGATCTGACGGGCATCAGGCCGGCAGGACGTCGGTGCCGCCGAAACTCACGATACGGCCGCCTTTCAGCACGGCGACCCGCGACGCCAGCAGGCGAAGCTCGTCGGGGTCGTGGCTGACATAGACCATGGGGATGCCGACTTCATCGCGCAGGCGGGTGAGATACGGCAGGATCTCGGCCTTGCGTTCCTGATCGAGCGAACCCAGGGGTTCGTCGAGCAGGAGCAGGCGAGGCCGCGCCAGCAAGGCACGGCCGAGCGCCACCCGTTGCCGTTCGCCGCCTGACAGGCTGCCGGTGCGGCGATCGAGCAGGTGGCCGATGTTCAGCAATCCGGTGACGCGCTCTTCCTGAGCTGGATCCCGCGTGAGACCGTTCATGCGCCGCCCGTAATCGAGGTTTTTCCGGACGTCGAGATGCGGAAACAGTCTCGCATCCTGGAACACGTAGCCAATGCGACGGCGATGCGCGGGAATATGCAGACGCTGCGTGCTGTCGTCGAGTACGTCACCATCGATCGCGATAGTGCCGCGGTCCGGCGCCACCAGTCCCGCGATCATGCTGACCAGCGATGTCTTGCCCGCGCCCGATGCGCCGAACAGGCCCGTGACGCGGCCTTCGCTGGCGAATGCGACCTCGAGCGTGAAGGCGCCCAGCCGTTTGGCGACGTCGACGCGCAGCATGGGTCAATGTCCGTGCAGGCGCTGGGTGGCGCGCCATGCAAACACTTCTGACGCAACCAGCGCGGCCGTAGCAATAATCACCGAGACGATCACCAGCCGCAGCGCCGCGGTATCGCCATCGGGTGTCTGGATCAGCGAATAGATCGCCGAAGAAATGGTCTGGGTCTCGCCGGGGATATTGGAGACGAAGGTGATGGTGGCGCCGAATTCGCCGATCGCTTTCGCAAAGCCCAGCACCATGCCGGCGAGAATGCCGGGCAGCGCCAGCGGCAGCGTCACGGTGAAGAACACCTGCCAGGGCGAGGCGCCAAGCGTGCTCGCGGCCTGTTCCAGCCGGCGGTCGATGGCTTCGATGGAGAGGCGGATCGGCCGCACCAGCAGCGGAAACGACATCACGCCGCAGGCGATCGCCGCGCCGGTCCAGCGGAAGGCGAAGACAATGCCGAGATGATCGGCGAGCCACGCGCCGACGAGACCGCGCCGTCCGAGCAGCAATAGCAACAGATATCCGGTGACGACGGGCGGCAGCACCAGCGGCAGATAGATCAGCGCGTCGAACAGCGGCTTGCCCCAGAACCGGCCGCGCGCGAGCAGCCACGCGACGCCGATTCCGATCGGCGTCGCGATCAACGTTGCAACGACGGCGACCCTGAGCGAGAGCAGGACCGCCGTCCATTCGGTCGGCGAGATGTCGAACACGCGCGTGTCAGGTCGTGGGGCTCACCAGGAAGCTGAAGCCATACTTCTCGAAAATGGCCTTGGCCGCCGAGGTGCGCAGGAAGGCGAGATAGTCTGCGGTGCCCTCATGAGCGATGGACGTCGCCGCAACTGGATAGATGATCGGCGGGTGCGACGTGGCCGGGAAGGTGCCGACGATCTTCACGCCCGGTTCGACCTTCGCGTCGGTGGAATAAACGATGCCGAGCACCGCTTCGCTGCGCGCCACCAGCGCCAGCGCGGCCCGGACGTTTTCGGCCATCGCCATTTTCGGTTCCACGGCCGTCCATGCGCCGAGCTTCTCCAGCGCCGCCTTGGCGTATTTCCCGACCGGTACCGCCTTGACGTCGCCGGTTGCGATCTTGCCGTCGCCGGCGAGCTTGGCGAGATCGAATCCTTGGCTGATCTTGACGTCGTTGATCTTGGAATCCTTCGGTGCGATCAGCACGATGCTGTTGCCGAGCAGGTTGACCCGCGTCGGCTCGGCAACGGTCTTTTTCTGAGCGGCGTAGTCCATCCATGCGATATCCGCCGAAACGAACACATCCGCCGGCGCGCCCTGTTCGATCTGCTTCGCGAGCGTGGAACTGGCGGCATAGCTGGCATTGATCTTGACGCCGGTCTTGGTGGAATAGGCGGCATCGACTTCGTCGAGCGCGTTCTTCATGGAGGCGGCGGCGAAGATCGTGAGCGTTTTGGTCTGCGCGGAAGCGGCGGCTGAAGACCGGGCGTCCTGGGCGTGCGCAGCAAAGGGCGCCACGATCAGCAATGCAGCGAATAGCGTATGGGCGAACGTTTTCATGGGGCGCTCCAAATCAATCCCGCGCGAACCATCGCGCGAACGACGTCAGGGAATATGGTGAGAGCGATCGGTGGAAGCGCCGTTCCAGGGATTTCCGGCGGGCTTACGGCCTGCCGGAAAGATCGTTCGTCCTGACAATATCAGCCGTGGGCGGCAGGTAAAGGGCTGCGGTGGTTGAACTTTAGGGCGTGGCGGGCGTCAACGCGACATTGATCGTGTCTCCGGCGACGCCGCTGAATTGGATCGTGACCGGGCCAGCCGCAAGATCGAAGCGGACGCTCTTTCTCGCGCCGTCGCAACCGGTCACGCCGCTGAAGCCCTTCGGCTTCAGATAGGCGTCGTTCTGGATCGCGTCGATCCAGGCGTAACTGGAGATCGTCACCGTATAGAGTCCTGCCACGCCTGCATGCGCGCGCACGAAGCCGGCATGAGTATCCGGCTTCTGGGTGCGCTCCGGCGGTTTTGGAAGTGCCGGATCGGCAATTGGGCGCAGGGCGACCGTGACAGCCGCGGGTGGCGCGGGAGTCTCGGCGCCCGACATCAGCCTGGGCAAGGAGGATGCGGTCAGCGCCGCCAGTTCCTTGTCCATCGGCCATTTGAGCTTGTCGCAGCCGACGGGATCGGCCGCCAACGCCGGCGTGGCGGCGACCACCGCCGAGGCGAAAAACAAAACGAAGCGCATGGTCAGTCGACCGCGATCATGACGTCGGAGGCCTTCACCACGACGATGACCGCGCCCCTGGCCTTGATGCCGAGCTCGTCGACGGCCTCGTTGGTGATCGACGACGTCATGATCTGGCCGTTGCCGATGTCGACGCAGACGTGAGATGTCGTCGCGCCCTTTTTCACTTCGATCACGGTGCCCTTGATCTGGTTGCGTGCACTGATGCGCATGACGGTCCTCGCATGATGACGCACGCGGCAATGCGCGTCGCGTTCGGGATGAGTGCCGAGAGGACCGTCGTCCATGTAAAGGTCGTCGCACGCTTACGGCGCCGCGACGGTTGATCCTAACAAGTCTGGCCCGGAAGCGAAACGGGCTTCGCGTTGCGCGTTATTGCTTTGCATCCGGCGCGGCCAGCACATGGCGGCAATCGGCGGGCAGTTGTGCCAACGTGATCGGAGGTTTCGGCTTCGGCGGGACCTTTGGCGGTTTCGGATGCAGCACCCGGTCGCTGAACCAGTAGGCGAAGTCCTTGGCTGAGCAGCCTTCCTTCTCCGGCGGAGGCGTCTGGCCCTCGCATTGCGGATTGCCGGGCGGGCATTTGATGCGGACGTGGAAGTGATAATCGTGGCCGTACATCGGGCGGATTTTCCAGAGCCAGCTCCGGTCGCCCTTGGCTTCGCGGCACAGCGCCTTCTTGATCGCGGCATTGACGAAGATGCGCTCCACCGACGGTTCCTTCGCGGCGTCGCGGATCACGGCGAGATGGCTCGGCGTCCAGGCATGGGGATCGATGTCGAGCCGATCCTTGCGCACCATCATGACTGCCGACATCTCCTCACGCTCGCTGCGCGATAGCATCCGGTTCGGCATCGGGGTCAGCCAGATGTCGGCGTCGAGCCCGATCTGATGGCTGGCGTGTCCCGTGATCATGGGACCACCGCGCGGCTGCGCCATGTCGCCGATCAAGAGTCCCGGCCAGCCGGCATCCTTGTGGATCTTCGCTGACAGACGCTCCAGCAGCGCGATCATATTCGGGTGTGCCCAGTTGCGGTTGCGCGACAATCGCATCACCTGCCAGGTCGGCCCGGTGATCGGCAGCTCTTCGGCGCCGGCGATGCAGCCCTTGGCATAGAAGCCGATGACGCGCGGCGCGCCTTCGGTCGGCAGCATCTTGCGTCCGAACAGTTGCTTGGCGGCGAGGTGAGGATCGTTCGGATTGGCGAGCGGCGGCAGCGGCTTTGGATCGAGCGTGCCCTTGTCCTGCGCCATCGCATCAGGCGCCGCCGCGAGGACGCTGATGAGGGCGATAGCTGACACCAGAAGCCGGAAACGAATCGCGCGGGTGTTCATGAGCGCAAAATGTAGCGGAAGCGCGCCCCGAAATCAGCACAATAGCCTCGCACGGCCGGCAACAATTCGTTGAACGACCGCGCTGGATTCAGCCACGCCGAGCCTGTCCATCGTCAGATGCGGGCGGAGCGAGCGCCGACAAGCACCGCTAGCGCTTGCGCGCCGCCTTCTTCGCTGCGCTAGACCGTTTGGTTGCTGTGCGCTTGCGGGTGGCCGCCGCCTTCTTGGTCGAACGCGAACGAGCCGCCGCCGGGCGCGCCGCGGAGGCCTTGCCGCCGCGCGGGCCGCCGATCCGTCCGCCGCGCTTCGAGGACACTTTTGTGGTCTTGCGGCCGCGGCCCGAGCCGCTCTTCTTGCCGCCGCCGCTTTCGCGGTTCACGGTCGCCCACGCCCGGCGCTCGGCTTCCTTCTTCTTCACGCCGCGCTTCTCGTAGCCTTCCTCGATGTGCTCGGCCTTGCGTTTCTGCTTGCCTGTATAGGCTGATTTATCACCGCGCGGCATGACGCCTCTCCCGGTTGTGTTTCGATGGAATCGAAACGCGTGCCGGTTGCGAGGGTTCCCTTTTGCGGCCCGATTGGAGAGATCAGCTATCGACCTTCAGCGCGGCAATAAAAGCTTCCTGCGGAATGTCGACCTTGCCGAACTGCCGCATCTTCTTCTTGCCTTCCTTCTGCTTCTCCAGAAGTTTGCGCTTGCGCGTGATGTCGCCGCCGTAGCACTTCGCGGTGACGTCCTTGCGCAGCGCGCGGACGGTCTCGCGCGCGATCACCTTGCCGCCGATCGCCGCCTGGATCGGGATCTGGAACATGTGCGGCGGGATCAGCTCCTTCATCTTCTCGACCATGGCGCGGCCGCGGCCTTCGGCGCGGGTGCGATGCACGAGCATGGAGAGCGCATCGACCGGCTCGTTGTTGACTAGGATCTGCATCTTGACGAGGTCGGCCGGCTTGTAGTCGGTGAGGTGATAGTCGAACGAGGCATAGCCCTTGGAGACGGACTTGAGGCGGTCGTAGAAATCGAACACCACCTCGTTGAGCGGCAGGTCGTACTTCACCATGGCGCGGCTGCCGACGTAGGTGAGTTCCTTCTGCGAGCCGCGCCGCTCCTGACAGAGCTTCAGCACGCTGCCGAGATAGTCGTCGGGCGTCAGAATGGTCGCCTCGATCCAGGGCTCCTCGATCTCGGCGATCTTCACCACATCGGGCATGTCGATCGGGTTGTGAATCTCGATCTCGCTACCGTCGGTCAGATGCATCTTGTAGATGACGCTCGGCGCGGTCGCGATCAGGTTGAGGTCGAACTCGCGCGACAGCCGTTCCTGAATGATCTCGAGGTGCAAGAGGCCGAGAAAGCCGCAGCGGAAGCCGAAGCCGAGCGCGGCCGAAGTCTCCATTTCGAACGAGAAGCTGGCGTCGTTCAGCCGCAGCTTGCCCATCGCGGCGCGCAGCGTCTCGAAGTCGTCGGCATCGACCGGGAACAGGCCGCAGAACACCACCGGGATCGCCGGCTTGAAGCCGGGCAGCATCTCGGAGATCGGTTTGCGGTCGTCGGTGATGGTGTCGCCGACACGGGTATCGGCGACTTCCTTGATCGCCGCGGTGATGAATCCGATCTCGCCAGGGCCGAGTTCGTCCACCTGCTGCATCTTCGGCGTGAAGAAGCCGACGCGCTCGATGTCATAGGCGGCGCCGGTGCCCATCATGCGGATGCGCTGGCCCTTCTTCAGCACGCCATCGACGACACGGATCAGCACCACGACGCCGAGATAGACGTCGTACCAGCTGTCGACCAGCAGCGCCTTCAGTGTCGCATCGCGGTCGCCCTTCGGCGGCGGCAGGCGAGTGACGATGGCTTCCAGCACATCGGGAACGCCGAGACCGGTTTTCGCCGAGATCATCACCGCGTCGGATGCGTCGATGCCGATCACATCCTCGATCTGTTGCTTGACCTTGTCGGGCTCGGCGGCGGGCAGATCGACTTTGTTGAGGACCGGCACGATCTCAAGGTTGTTGTCGAGCGCCTGATAGACGTTGGCGAGGGTCTGCGCTTCCACGCCCTGCGAAGCGTCGACCACGAGCAGCGCGCCTTCGCATGCGGCGAGCGAGCGCGAGACTTCGTAGGCGAAGTCGACGTGGCCCGGAGTGTCCATCAGGTTGAAGATGTAGTCCTTGCCGTCCTTGGCTTTGTAGTGGAGGCGGACGGTCTGCGCCTTGATGGTGATGCCGCGCTCGCGCTCGATGTCCATGGAATCGAGCACCTGTTCCTTGCCCGCCATCTCACGGTCGGTCAGGCCGCCGGTCATCTGGATCAGGCGGTCGGCCAGCGTCGATTTCCCATGATCGATATGGGCGACGATGGAGAAGTTGCGGATGTTGGTTACAGGAGCGGTCGTCATGGGGCGCGGGATAGCACTGGCCCGGATCACGGGCAAGCAAGGGGTCAGTTACAGGTTCGAAAATGCGTGCGTTTTCCGGATGTTCCGGGAGCGCTACAGGTCAAGTGGGTGGCAGGCGTTGCGCGGCCGCTCACTCTTCCTCATTGAATTTGTTGCCGATCAGTTCGGCGATCGCGGTGACCGCGGCTTCGGCCTCGGGGCCGGTCGCCGAAACGGTGATCGTGGTGCCGATCCCGGCCGCGAGCATCATCAATCCCATGATCGAATTGCCGCCCACCGTCTCGCCGTTGCGCGTCACAGAGACGTCGGCATTGAAGCGTTCGACCATCTGCACGAACTTCGCCGATGCACGGGCATGAAGGCCGCGTTTGTTGATGATCGGGATTTCGCGCGATGCCGCGCCCGCAGCCGTGGATGTGTTCGGCGCCGACGCGCCGCTAGAAGGAGCAGCGTCGTTAGCTTCACCCGTCATTTCCCGGCAAGCACCCGGCTGGCGATGGTCACGTATTTGCGCCCGGCCTCCTGTGCCATGGCGATGGCGTCCGGCAATGGGCGCTCCTCGCGGACCTTGGCAAGCTTGACCAGCATGGGAAGGTTGATGCCTGCGAGCACCTCGACCTTGGGCCGGCTCATGCAGGAGATCGCGAGGTTCGAAGGTGTGCCGCCGAACATGTCGGTAAGAATGGCAACGCCGTCACCGCTGTCGACGCGATTGACGGCTTCGATGATATCGCCGCGACACAGATCGGCATCGTCTTCGGCGCCGATCGTGATGGCTTCGATTTGTTTTTGCGGACCCATTACGTGTTCAAGCGCCGCCTTGAACTCGTCGGCGAGGCGCCCATGGGTCACAAGTACCAGACCAATCATTGAAAACTCCTCGCGGGTGCTTTGGTGCACCGCACGAACGGGCCACTTTGACCATCCGGAGCCCTTGTGCAAGGGGGGAGGGGCGCGTTTTTCCCCGAAAAGCAGGTCTGCCCGGGGAGCGGCGCCAGTCTATTCTGTGGCGATAGTGGGACTTATATGGTTACCAAATTCCTTCCGGCAATCGGTAGTGAGTGACGCGTTGTCGCAACCGGGGATTGTTGTCAGCGCGGCGATGGCCAGTGGAAGTGGTGAAAAGCCGGCCGCAACCGGGATTCTGGGCAGTTCGATCCCGAATAGAGTGGTTCGCAAGGCTTCCGGCGCCGGCAGGCGCTCGGCATCGGGCGCGCCGAGATCAATCACGAGGCCAACCGGGACCCCCGCGACAAAAGCGCACCGGCGAATGCCGAGGCCGCGAATCTCGATCAGCCCCTCGAGTTTGTGTGGCGGACTGACGAGAAGTCGGTCTTCGGCCGGCTCGAGGTGAAGGCGATCGTCGCCCACCAGCGTCGCCGCAGGAATCTGTCCGCTACGTCCGGCAAGGATCAAGTCGAAGGCGAGGCGCGACTTGCCGGTGCCGGAGGGCCCGCGGATGAGAACGGCGCGGTCCCCGACCAGTACTGCCGAACCATGGATCGTCGAACCGGATGACATCATCATGTCGCGGGCAACCGGATGATGAAACGTGCGCCTGCGATCCGCGTGTCGCCGTTGGCGTCGGTTGGGCCGGGGCGATTTTCAGCCCAGATGCGCCCGCGATGCGCTTCGATGATCTGCTTGGAGATCGACAGGCCGAGGCCGGAGTTCTGGCCGAAACCCTGGTGTGGCCGATCAGTGTAGAAGCGCTCGAACACCCGCTCCAGCGCATCCGGCCGAATGCCGGGACCGTCGTCGTCCACCACGATTTCAATTTCGCTCTTGAGGCGGCGGCACGCCATGCGCACGCGGCCTCCCGGCTTCGAGAACGACTGGGCGTTGGTCAGCAGATTGGAAATCACCTGACCAAGCCGCGAGTCGTGCCCGGGCACCGAGAAGTTATCGGGACGGCTGGTTTCGAAACGCACATCGACGCCGACATCGTGACCGAGCTTCGTTTCGTTCGCGACTGATGTCAGCGTGGTCAGCAACCGTCGGATATCGACCGGGGCGACGTCCTGGCGCTGTAGCTCGGCATCGAGGCGGCTCGCGTCGGAAATATCGGAGATTAGCCGGTCGAGCCGGCGCACGTCGTGACCAATCACCTCGAGCAGGCGCGAGCGGCTGTTCTCGTTCTTCGCCAGTGGCAGGGTTTCGACTGCAGAGCGCAGCGAGGTCAGCGGATTCTTCAGTTCATGGGAGACGTCTGCGGCAAAAGCCTCGATCGCTTCGATCCGGTTGTAGAGTGCGTCGGTCATGTCGCGCAACGCGCCGGAGAGATGGCCGATCTCATCGCGGCGGCGGGTGAAATCCGGAATCTCGACGCGCGTCTTGATGCGGCGGCGAACCCGTTCGGCGCTATCGGCCAGTCGCCGCACCGGGCCGGCGATGGTGCTGGCGAGCAGCAGCGACAGCACGATCATGACGACCATGGCGACGCCGAATACTTTCAGAATGGCGAGGCGTTCCGCGGTGACCATCTGATCGATGTCGTCGCCTTGCGTCGACAGCATCAAGGCGCCACGGACGGCGCGGAAGCGCTGCACGGGGACCGCGACCGAGACGATCACCTCGCCGCGGTCGTTGATGCGCACCATGCTGCTTTTTTGTCCATCGAGCGATTGCTGGACTTCCTGATATCCATTGCCGTTCTCGGGTCCGAGCTCGCGGTAAAGCGGCAGGTCGCCACGATTGAGCCAGGTCCGGATTGCGATCGTTGCCCGCTGGATGAAGCCCGGCTTCTCGCTCGCGGGCGGCGGCAATTCGAAGCGCAGCACGTCGCCGCGGCCGTACAGGTTGCGGCTGTCCAGGATTAGCACGCCGTCGCGGTCGTAGATGCGCGCCCGGGTCTTGGTCGGCGAGATCAGCCGCCGCAGCACCGGCGCGACGCGCTCCGGATTGATCGGAAAATCGAGACTCGCGGATTCATCGGGCGCGCCGTAGCTTTCCCCCGGCTTCAGGTCGAGCAGGCGATCCGGATCGATGGTGATGGTATTGGTTTCGACCGTAGCCGATGCGGCAATGGCGCCGGCGATGATTTCAGCCTGCACCAGCAGGCTCTGCGCGCGCGCGTCGATCAGGCCGGCGCGGAATTGCGACAAATAGAGAATGCTGGCGACCAGCGCGATCAGCCCCGCGAGATTCAGCGATACGATGCGGCGCGTGAGACTCGAAAAGCTGAGCGTGAACAGAAACTGCCCGGCGCTGCGCAGCCAGTCCAGCGGACGGCGCCAGCGCGACTTCTGCTCGACACGATCGGCAGACGACTCCACAGCGAGGGCCTCTGAGGCGTCCTCGTCATCCAGATTCGGATCAGGCTGCGTTCGATCAAGCAAGGACTGAGCTGCCCGGTTGTCTCTCGTTCCGTCCACAAAGGTGCGGCTGGCCGGACTTTTACTCCAGTCCGGAGCGGAGGTCAGTTAACAAACCGGATTTGTGATGAAACCCGGTTCAGGTTTCCTTGAAGCGGTAGCCGACGCCATAGAGCGTTTCGATCATCTCGAAGTCGTCGTCGACGACCTTGAATTTCTTGCGCAGCCGCTTGATGTGGCTGTCGATGGTGCGATCGTCGACATAGACCTGATCGTCATAGGCCGCGTCCATCAGCGCGTTGCGGCTCTTCACGACGCCGGGGCGCGTGGCCAGCGCCTGCAGAATGAGGAATTCAGTGACCGTCAGGGTGACGGGCTCGTTCTTCCAGGTGCAGGTGTGGCGTTCGGGATCCATGCGCAGCAGGCCGCGATCGAGCGCCTTGGCATCGGTCTCCTTCGGCACGGCGGTCGGATCCTTCGGCGTCGAGCGGCGCAGCACGGCCTTGACGCGCTCGACCAGCAGACGTTGCGAAAACGGTTTGCGGATGAAATCGTCCGCGCCCATCTTCAGGCCGAACAACTCGTCGATCTCCTCGTCCTTCGAGGTGAGGAAGATCACGGGCAGATCGGATTTCTGGCGCAGCCGGCGCAATGTCTCCATGCCGTCCATGCGCGGCATCTTGATGTCGAGGATCGCAAGGTCCGGTTGGCTGGTGCGGAAGCCGTCGAGCGCCGACGCACCATCGGTATAGGTCATGATGCGATAGCCTTCGGCTTCGAGCGCGATCGAGACCGATGTGAGAATGTTGCGGTCGTCATCGACCAGGGCGATTGTGGGCATATGCCTGCTTTCCGAAGCGGATGGGCCAGACGCGAACTATTCGACAATCTGCCGTTTGAGGTGGCTTTAAGAACACAGTCAACGAGCAATGCAAGCTGGGCTGAAGTGTGACCGAGTTCCCGGAAACGCGCGAAAGCGCCGACCGTTCCGAGCCTGTTCCGATCTTTAACCTAGTCCAAGGGAGCAGTTTTTTCAAATGAAATTCGGGACTTAGCCATGCAGCCGACCGCCGATTTCGAGCCTGTGAAACTTGCCCGGTCGCTGTTGCGGCGGAGCCGACAAGGCGCACTGGCCACCCTGATGACCGCGAGCGGCGATCCCTACTGCTCCCTGGTCAACGTCGCAAGTCATTGGGACGGCTCACCAATTTTGCTAATCTCGCGGCTGGCCCTGCACACGCAAAATGTGATCGCCGATTCCCGCGTATCGCTGATGCTGGACGAGCGCGGCGAGGGCGATCCGCTCGAAGGCGCCCGGATCATGGTGGCGGGAACCGCCGAAGAGTCTTGCGGCGAACTGAAGGCAACGCTGCGACGGCGCTATCTCAACGCCCATCCGTCCGCCGAACTCTTTGCAGATTTTAAGGATTTCGCGTTCTTCCGGATTCAGCCGAAAAGCGTGCATCTGGTGGCCGGCTTCGGGCGCATCGTCGATCTCGCGCCCGCGCAGATTCTGACCGATCTCGAGGGCGCGGATGCATTGCTCGAGGCCGAGCAGGGCGCGATCGATCACATGAATACAGATCATCGCGATGCGTTGAATCTTTACGCCACGCGATTGCTTGGCTCGAAGACGGCGGAGTGGCGCTGCACGGGATACGACCCTGATGGTTTAGACATCAGCGCGGACAAGTGGGGCGCGTTGCGGCTCGATTTTCCGCGGCGGATTGTCACTCCGGCCGAGCTTCGCCGTGTTTTGAAGGACTTGGCGGATCAGGCCCGCAACGTAATGCAGTGACCCGGTTATGCCATTTCCGGAACAAGGCGAATTGTTCGGGGATCGGCTTGGCAAGTTCCGCGTTCATCAGTATTAGGTCGCCCGACCGGGGCCGGGTGGCTATATTGAGGTCAACGCGGGCGAGGTGCGATGACGATGATCGCGCCGGCAAGACGCGGGTTCGAGGAGGAATTTTCCGTGCAAGAGACGGGCGTGCGCAACGGTGCCTTCGGCGCCGACAAATTCGGCTTAAAAAATCTCAAAGCCCTGTTCTGGAATTTCGGTGCGCCACAGCTTTACGAACACGCGCTCCGCAACAACGAAGCCATGGTGAACGCCGACGGTGCGCTGTGCGCGGAAACCGGCGAGTTCACCGGCCGCAGCCCGAAGGACAAGTTCACGGTCCGCGATGCGCTCACCGACAAGACCATGTGGTGGGCGGGCAATCAGTCGATCACGTCCGAGCAGTTCGCCGCGCTGTACGCCGACTTCCTTAAGCACGCCGAGGGCATGACGCTGTTCGCGCAGGACCTCTACGGCGGCGCTGATCCGGCCTTCCACATCAAGACGCGCGTGTTCACCGAACTCGCCTGGCACTCGCTGTTCATCCGCACGCTGCTGCGCCGGCCGGAAACGTCCGAGCTTGCGAGCTTCGTGCCTGAACTGACCATCATCGACCTGCCGAGCTTCCGCGCCGATCCCAAACGTCA
>JBQCIZ010000214.1:0-4661 GCA_051953235.1 Nitrobacter sp.
ACCAATGCCGGCACAGCGAGATCGTCGTTGCTCAAATCGATGCGGACAGGACGAATGGTGCCCCTGGCCGGAATCGAACCAGCACTCCTTGCGGAACTCGATTTTGAGTCGAGCGCGTCTACCAGTTCCGCCACAGGGGCATTCGCGAAAGCCGTGCCGAAAAGGCCAGCCTTGCGAAGCGGGCGGACTATAGCGGCCGTTCCCTGCCGGTCAACCCGGCTCGGGCTGCGGGATTGGCGGCGGCAACCGCCCGGAAACACCGCAGTGTGAAGGGCAGCCTCCTCGACAGCGGCGGGGCCTTCCGGCTACGACGCGGGTCAGCGAATTCCCTCGAACGGCAGCCCGGAGCCCGACGTGACCCTCGATGCCACCCTGAAATCCGCACCCGCCGCCCGCGGCCGAAATCCCGCCAGTGTCGCCGCGCTTGCCGTCGCCCTGATCGCCGCCGCGACGCTGGCGGGTGCGTGGTTCTTCCAGCTCGTGCTGGACATCGTGCCGTGCCCGCTCTGCCTCGAACAGCGCTACGCCTACTACCTCGCAGTCCCGCTCGGCCTCATCGTGGCGTGGGCCGCCGCGAAGGGCGGGGCGCGCAGCGTCGTGATGGCGGGCCTCGCCGTTCTTGCCCTGGCCGCGCTCGCCAATGCCGGGCTCGGCGTCTACCACGCCGGCGTGGAATGGGGATTCTGGCAGGGCCCGACCGATTGCACCGGACCGATGCTCGATCTCAGCAAGGGCGGCCTGCTCGACAACCTCGACAAGGTGAAGGTCGTACGTTGCGACGAGGTGCAGTGGCGCTTCCTCGGCCTGTCGCTCGCCGGCTACAACGTGCTGATCTCGCTGCTGATGGCCGCCGTTGCCGCGTGGGGTGTCGTCGCCTCGGCGAGGCGGGCGTAGCTCTTAAGACCTAATCGTCCACGTCGTCCTGCGGCCGCCCGAACAGGTGGACGATGCCGGGCGTTGCGATCGAGACGAACACGAAGCGCGCCAGGTGATGCGCGCCGACGAAGATCGGATCGATGTGCAGGGTGAGCGCCAGCGCCAGCATGGCGTCCATCGCCCCCGGTGCGAAGGCGACCACGACGTCGCTGAAGCGGACCGGGGTTGTCAGCGCGATGATTGCAACGAAGACGGCCGAGATGGCGACCGCGATGCCGAACGAGCCCAGCGCCGCCGACAGATGACTCAGCATGGTCTTGGTTGAAATCTTCGCAAAGCGCGTGCCGATGATCGCGCCGATGCCGACCAGCGCGATGCCGCGCAGCCACGGAGGCAGTCCGCCCTCGACGAAGCCGGCGCCATGCAGCAGGCTCGAGCCGACCATGGCGCCGAACATCCAGCTCGCCGGAAATTTCGTCCATCGCAGCGCCAGCGCGCAGGCGATCGAAGCCGCCACCAGCGCCAGTAATCCGAGCGGCGAGACAATGGCAAGGGCTGCCGTTGATGGCGTTCGCGGCGCGAGGCCTGCGATCGCGAGCAGCATCGGCAACGCCGCGGTCAGGATGATGACGCGCATGGTCTGCACCACGGCGATACCGGCGACATCGGCCCCGCGTTCGTTGGCGAGCATGATGATTTGCGATAGCGCGCCGGGGCTGCCGGCGAGCAGCGCCGAGGTTCGGTCCCAGCCGTGCATGCGCTGCAGATAGAGGCTACTGCCGAAGGTCGCGCAGAACGTCGCCAGCGCCAGCAGCGAGATCGTCAGCGGATAGGCGCCGACATGCTGCAGCAATTCGCGCGAGACCAGCGAGCCGAGCGAGATGCCGAGCAGTAGCAGGACGGATTGCGTCAGCGCCGGGGCGATGCTGAGCGGCCGCCCGGCGATGGCGGCGATCGCCACCGCGATCATCGCGCCGGAGATCAGGCCGCCCGGCAGCGAGGCATAGAGGAACAGCGCGCCACCGGCAGCGCCGATAGCGAGCGTCTCGATCGTTGCGAGCAGGGTCGGGGAGCGGAAGGCGGGCCGCGTGGCCGAGGCGGATTTCTGGATCACGCGTGCGTTATCGCAAATCTTCGCAGCCGCGACAAATGCGCTGCGGCACGGCTGCAATGCGCGCGGATGCGAAGACGCAGGCGGAGGCGGTCAAATGCCCGCGCGGACGAGGCGGTATGCCCGGTCCGCGCGATGCTTGGCGCGATATGTCGCGCGATCAGTTCGTCTTGATCAGTTCGTCTTGGCCGATTTGGCCGCCTTGGCCTTGCACTCGGAGCGGAATTTCTTGCGCTCCTTGCCGTGCAGGCCCTTTGCGTCGGCTTCCTTCGAGCATTCCAGGGAAGCGGCGGTGCGCGGCTTCTCCATCTTGGCGGCGGGCGCCATCTTGGACGCCGGAGCGGCGGGCTTCGCGGCCGGAGCCGTCGTTTGTGCGAACGCCGTTCCTGCCAGCAGCAGCGAAGCGGCGACGGTTGCGATGAAGCGGGACGTCATGGTCATGGGGTAGGCCCTCGGGTTGAAGAGGGCCGCACGGTCGTGGAGTGTTGCTGAACGGCGCGTGAATGGCGTTGTCGCGTCCGGAAACATTTTTTTGACTGGCGGTTCAGGGGCGGCATTGAAGCAACGGGCAACCGCGCTAGGATATCGGTCCCATCCTCGATGTCCCGGGAGGACAGACATGACGACGTTGACGAAGTTCATCTGCGCGGTTTCGGCGGCCGGGTTTGTGGTCATCGCGGCCATGCCGGCTCAGGCACTGACCATGCAGGAGTGCAGCGCCAAGTACAAAGAGGCGAAGAGCGCCGGCACGCTCAACGGTCAGAAGTGGAATGATTTCCGCAAGGCCCAGTGCGGCGAAGGTGCGACCGCTGCGGCTGCGCCCGCCGCGGCTCCGGCGGCTCCCGCAGCCAAGCCGGCGCCCGCGCCGAAGACCTCGGCTGCGCCCGCGGCGCCGGTCGGCAATGCCGTGTTTCCGCGGGCGGTCGATCCCAAATACGCCAAGGAGAGCGCAGGCAAGGCACGCGAGCATACCTGCCTCGATCAGTACAAGGCCAACAAGGCGAGCAATGGCAATGGCGGCCTGAAGTGGATCATGAAGGGCGGCGGCTACTACAGCGAATGCAACAAGCGTCTGAAGGGCGCGTGATCATTTACAGGCATCGCGAGCCCGCGCTCGCGATGCCATTATTCGGCGCCGCGCGCGTTTCGTGAGTCGCGGATAAATCCTGGAAAACAATTTCCTCGGCCGTGGTCTCCCGCCAAAATTCCTTTTAGGATCGCGCGGACTCCATCGGGAATGCTTCCGCGTTGACCATCTCCCTCATGCAGGAACTGCTGGCGCTGCTCTCGGGCGTGCTGGTCGGCTTTTCCCTCGGTCTTGTCGGGGGAGGCGGATCGATTCTGGCAGTACCGCTGATGGTCTACGTGGTCGGCGTGCCCAATGCGCATGTCGCGATCGGCACCAGCGCGGTGGCGGTCGCCGTCAATGCGGCGGTCAACCTGTCGGGGCACGCCCGGCGCGGCAATGTCCTGTGGTCGTGCGCGCTGCCGTTCGCGGCGGCCGGTGTCGCCGGGGCGTTCATCGGGTCGATCCTCGGTAAGATGCTCGACGGCCACAAGCTGCTGGCGCTGTTTGCGCTGTTGATGCTTGTGATCGCCGGCCTGATGCTGCGCAGCCGGGGGCGCGTCGGCGACGGCGATGTCCGGCTGAACCGCTCCAATCTGCCGGCGCTGCTCGGGCTTGGGCTCGGCACCGGTACGCTCTCGGGCTTCTTCGGGATCGGCGGCGGCTTCCTGATCGTGCCGGCGCTGATGCTTGCGACCGGCATGCCGATCCTGAGCGCAGTCGGATCGTCGCTGGTGGCGGTCACTACTTTCGGCGCGACCACGGCGGCAAGCTACGCCTGGTCAGGGCTGATTGTCTGGAAGCTGGCCCTCCTGTTCGTCCTTGGCGGGATCGGCGGCGGCATGCTGGGTGGGCGCCTCGCGGGCGCTCTGGCGGTCCGGCGCGGCGCGCTGAACGCGACCTTCGCCGCTGTTATCATCGCGGTTGCGCTCTACATGCTGGTGCGCAGCGTGGCGGCGTGGGCCTGACGGCCGCAGGTCTCGCATACCTCCCGTGATTGGGGTTGCGGAACCCTGGCATCATTGTGATGTGGACCTGCTGCAGGTCCGTGCTAGACGGTGCGCATCAGCGGAGACCACGATGTCTGAATCGGAATATGGAAAGCGTCACATGGCGACGCGGCGCGGCACCCTCGGCCTTCTCGGGCTGGGAGCGGCCACGCTCGGCCTCGGCACGGTACCGGCGTTCGCCGAAACCAGTCCGGATGACGTGCTGACCGAGGCAGGCGTGCTGCGCGACCCCGAGATTCCGGCGGCGGGCAACAAGGACGGCGACATCAGCATCGTCGAATATTTCGACTACAATTGTCCCTATTGCCGCAAGCTCGCGCCGGAGCTGGCGCAGGTGGTGTTCGACGACGGCAAGATCCGGATGATCTTCAAGGACTCGCCGATCCTCGGGCCGGTCTCGGTCTACGCATCGAAGATGGCGCTCGCGACAAAATATCAGGACAAGTTCGCCGAGGCGCACGAGGCGATGATGAGCACCAGTTCGCGGCTCACGGAATCGCGGATTCGCGAACTGCTGGCCAATGCGAAGATCGACGTCGATCGCGCAGTCAAGGATGCCGGCACCCACGAGTCCGAGATCAACGCCATCCTGAAGCGC
>JBQCIZ010000215.1:0-3402 GCA_051953235.1 Nitrobacter sp.
TGGTGCTGCTCACCGGCGGCGGCGATGCCGCGCTTGCCGGATTGCGCAACTGCCTTTACGAGGCGATGCGCATGGCCGGATTTGGCCAACGCGCGTCGTCGCATTTCCTGCCGCACATGACGCTGCTCTATGACCGGCGCATGGTGGCCGAGCAGGCGATCGAGCCGGTGTATCTGACGGTGCGCGATTTCGCGCTTGTGCACAGCCTCGTGCCGCAGAGCCGGCATATCGAGTTGGCGCGCTGGCCGCTGCGACGCTAGGCTCCGCCTGGAAACCGGAGAAGCGCCTTGTCCACGACCATCTATGGCATCAAGAACTGCGACACCATGAAGAAGGCGCGCGCCTGGCTCGACGGCCACGGCATCGCCTACGACTTCCATGATTACAAAACCGCCGGCATCGACCGCGCGCGGCTCAAGGGATGGGCTGCGAAACTCGGCTGGGAAACGCTGCTCAACCGCGCCGGCACCACGTTTCGCAAATTGCCGGACGACGACAAGGCGGGATTGACCGAGAGCAAGGCGCTGACGCTGATGCTCGATCAGCCGTCGATGATCAAGCGGCCGGTGCTGGAGGCTGGCGGCAAGCTGCTGGTCGGTTTCAAGCCGGATGTCTATGCGAAGGAATTCGGCGGCGCAAAGGCGAAGCGCTAGCGCCTCAATCGAGTTCGACCACGTCGTCGCCGGCGGTATCGAGCGCGGTCCAGGGCGCGGCGTCGCGATCGATCAGCGCGATCATCGTATAGGCGGGCTCGCCGGTCGCCGCGGACAACAGGTTCTGCTGTTCGAATGCGCCTTCCATGCTGATGGCCTTGCAGGACGCGATCAGGCGGTCGATCCGGTCGTCGGATGCGAACGGCAACAGCAGGCGCTCGTAGGCGACCTCTCGGCCGTGAACGTCGCTCACGGTGTGGATCGAATAGACCGGCCGCGCGCTCATAGCGCTGGCACGGTAGATCGGCATGGCGGTCGGCGCGAGGATCGGGCCGATGACTTGCTCGAGCATCAGGCCGTTGCCGTCGATGCCGTAGACCGCCGCGAGCCGCCGCCCATGATAGGTGATGCGAAATCGCGGTTCGTCGTTGTCGTAGGTGACGTCGTACCAGACGAGATCGGGCTTTTCGTCCTCGATCCGGTCAGGTTGATAGTCAGTGAGCCGCGGCGTTCGACCGTGCCGCGCGACGAGCCGCAGCCAGACGTTCAGGAGATCCCGCTGCTTGACGGAGCGGACGACGGATGGGCCGTGACTCTCGATGCGCATGCGGCCGTCATCCGAACTCGATGACATCGTCGGCGGGAATGCGGCCCGGCACGCGATGCACCAGATCGCGGTCGATGATGCCGCGGAATTTCTGCGTCGGCAGTTTCTGGTCGTCCCGCATCAGGTTTCTGATTTCGAAACTGCCGTCCTCGCTGATGGTCTTCAGCGAGGCGATGATGTAGGTCACCTCGCCTGAACCGGACTCCGAGAACGGCAGCAGCAGCCGCTCGTAGGCGACAACCCGGCCATACATGTCGTCGATCGTCGAGATCGTATAGACGGGAAGGCGGCGGGCGATGCAGGCGTAGTAGATCGGCATGACCTGGGGTGCGAGACGGGGTCCGATATAATCCTCGAGGGACTTGCCCCTGCCGGTGTTGCCATAGGCATCCGACATCCGCGTGCCGTCGCTTTCGATCGTAAGGCGCGCCGGCTGCCGCGCGGCATCGACCGAGTAGTGGACCATGTCGGGCGCTTCGTCGGCGATCCGCTCCGGCTTGTAGTCGTCCCTGTGAGGCGGCCGCTGCTGCCGTATGTAAAGGCGCAGCCACGTGTTCAGGAGATCACGCTGCTTGATCGACTTGACGACCGTCGGATTGGCGCTTTCGAAATCCACTGCAAACATCCTGTGGGCAGGGCCGATCCGGCATCATCGGCGCAGGGGGCAAAGATTCTATGAAAGGACGGTCTGGCGATGAAACAGCCTTAACGGCTGCTTTCGAAGCGCGGCAATCATCCAGGGCGGTAAGTCAAGACCGTCGAGATTTCGACTAATGGCTGACGGGATGCGGCCCCCTGACACGCGCCGAATGCTGCTTTGCACCTTGCCTAACCCGGTCTATTGGCGGCATATTCCCGGCCGGAAGCGACCGGTCCGGGTGATGTCCAAGCACACCCAGCGGAGTCCGGCGGTAACAAAAAACTCAGCCGAGCAGGGACACCAAGCGAATGCTGAGGGGGGAATTTTGATTGGCTGACGAGTTCATTCTTGAAACCCAAGGATTGACCAAGGAATTCGCGGGTTTTGTCGCCGTTAGTGACGTCAATCTGCGTATTCGCCGTGGTCACATTCACGCGCTGATCGGCCCGAACGGGGCCGGAAAGACCACGTGCTTCAACCTGTTGACGAAGTTTCTGAAACCGTCGGCAGGACAGATCCGCTACAAGGGGCAGGACATCACGGCGATGGCGCCGGCCGATGTGGCGCGCCTTGGGCTGGTGCGTTCATTCCAGATTTCGGCGGTGTTTCCGCACCTGACGGCCCTTGAGAACGTGCGTGTGGCGTTGCAGCGCCAGCACGGCCAGTCCTTCGATTTCTGGCGTTCCAAGTCGGTGCTCGACCGTTTCAACAACCGGGCGCACGAACTTCTCGATGATGTGGGCCTGAGCGAGTTTGCGAAAACCCAGGCCGGTGAGATGCCGTACGGGCGCAAGCGCGCGCTGGAAATCGCGACGACGCTGGCGCTCGATCCCGAGATGATGCTGCTCGACGAACCGATGGCCGGCATGGGGCATGAGGACATCGACAGGATCGCGGCGCTGATCAAGCGCATTTCGGCGAAGTACACGATCCTGATGGTCGAGCACAATCTGAGCGTGGTCGCCAATCTCTCCGACATTATTACAGTGCTGACGCGCGGGCAGGTGCTCGCCGAGGGCAACTACGCCGACCTGACCAAGGACGAGCGCGTCAAGGAAGCTTATCTGGGGGCTGGTCATGGCTGATACGACGATGACCGCACCTAACGCTGCGAATTCGAGAGCCGCCGGCGGCGCCATGCTCACGGTCGAAAACCTCGAAGCGTGGTACGGCGAGTCTCACATCCTTCACGGCATCAACTTCAACGTCTCGGCGGGCGAGGTCGTCACGCTGCTCGGCCGCAACGGCGCCGGCAAGACCACGACGCTGAAGTCGATCATGGGGATCATCGGAAAACGCACCGGATCGATCCGCTTCGACAATCACGACATCTCGCATGCGTCTTCCGACAAGATCGCGCGTCTCGGCGTCGCGTTCTGTCCCGAGGAGCGCGGTATCTTCGCGAGCCTTGACGTTCGCGAGAACCTGATGTTGCCGCCCGAGGTCCGCAGCGGCGGCCTGTCGCTAGACCAGATCTTCACGCTGTTCCCGAATCTCAAGGA
>JBQCIZ010000216.1:0-5165 GCA_051953235.1 Nitrobacter sp.
CGAACAGTCTTGAGGATTCGCGATGGCGTATGCAATCTCGTCCGGCCTGGCCATCTACTTTGTCATCTGGTGGATCGCGCTGTTCCTGACGCTGCCGTTCGGCATTCGCAGCCAGCAGGACGACGGTGAGGTGATTCCAGGTACCGAACCCGGAGCGCCCGTGAAGGTTCTGATGCTCCGGAAACTGATCTGGACCACGATTATTTCGATCGTGATCTACGGCGCCGGTGCTCTGGCCTATTACCTCGGCTGGTTCAATATCGCCCGGCTGTCACGCCTGATGGGCCTTCCGATCTAGGCAAAAGGAAGAGGGGCGGTCCGATCGGACCACCCCTCGCTCCATCCCGATTATCTCTGTTTATTGGCAGAGATGCTGTTGGCCGTCTTCCATGCGCACCAAAGTGCCTGGCTGACAGACGAAGCCGTTGCGCGCGGCATAGCTGTACGGATTGCTGTAACGCGAGCCGCCGCTCATGGCCTCCTTTTGGCCGTCGTTCATGTAGTAGCGGTCACCGTTGTCGTAAGCGTACGCGTCGTTATACGCATAGTCGTTGTGCCGGAACGGCGCGGTCGCGATGGCGCCGGCTGCGCCTACAGCTCCCGCAGCAACCTCGGCAGGCCAAAAGCCGCTATCATGGCGTGTGTAATTGCTGTCATAGCTGCGATCGCTTCGATGCGATGTCTGATATGTCGTGTCTTGCGACATGTCTCGCGCCAAGACGGGCGATGCGATCAGAGATGACAGCACCGCTGCGGCGGCGAGGTATTTTGCACGAGTCATTCCGTTGCTCCCTTCTTCATGAAGGAGGCCAACGATGCGCGCGTTGAGACGTTCCGTTATCGGAAGAGTGTCGGATCAAACCGGTGTGAGGCGGCCGGTTCCATCCGGCCTATCTGGGAATCTCGAATGTTCCCAGGTGGAATTCATCGACGTCATCGGTCGCAGGCTGGATGACGCGGGTAAAAACCGCTTCCGGAAAACGCTGCCAGATCGCGATATCTTCCGCCTTGATGGTCAGCCAGCCGAACGTGAAGAGATAACGGCCGGGTTCGCTGACACGTCCGACCTGTTGCCAACTTACCTTGTGAACCTCGGGGTCGAACACGGGCGCCGCCTTCAGGTTCGGCCGTTAGCTTGAACGTCTGGCGAAGTGTTCGAGGTCGGTCAGCAGAGCCTGCCAGGCGTTGTCGACTTCAGGCGACCAGTCGCAATCCAGAATCTCCCGAATGGTAACGGCGATCACGCCAAAAAATTGGCAGAATAAATCCGGGGATGTGCCATAGGCTTCGTGCGACTGGACTTCACACGAAATCATGCGGAAACTTCCGCTGCGCGCCCCGGCAAAATCAAGCATGGCATCGATTGTCAGCGCGAGCATCGAGCCTTTGACGAGATCGCTGCCCTGGCTGCGGAACATCGATCGCGTTTCGGGATGTTCGCGAAACAGGCGTGCATAGACCAGCGGCGTCAGATCCTCGCAACGTTGCGCGGCCAACTCGAAGCTTCGATGAATGAGATTGGTCAGACGGCCGCTCCTCATGCTGCCGTGGTTCGACGGGTCGTACCGACCTCGAAAAAAAGAGCAGGGCCAAAGCCCCGCTCAAAAATTGTGTCGACCCTTTATCCCCGAAAGTCAGATTTATCGTTGCTTGGCGGGGCGACGCTGCTTCTGCGCGTCAGGGTTCCTCCCGAGACTTGGACCACCAGACTGTTACCCTGCGGGTCGTCTGAACTTTCACTCGTAGCCGATCTTTTCCTGGTTGTCACCTTTTTCGGCAACGAATGTTCAAAATTTCGGCGTTTCCCGAAACGAATGATCTTTTGCGGGTTTCCTTCATAAAACCGGCAAAACCGCTCCGATTTGCGCCAAATCGATCCCGTTCCCGCCGGGATGCCGCGCTCCGCGCCCGGCTCACGATCGTGCCGCCGCGAAGATCGAAACTATCTTCTCACATTGCGCCGGAGCAAACCCGCCGGGAACCTCTCCTCGACTCCCGACTCTCAGCATGATAGTTGCGAAACATACGGGGATAGTCGTCATGCGCCGACGGTTGAAGACATTTCTTCCGATCGTTCTGGTTGCGCTTTTGGTGCAGATTTTTGCGCCAATCAGCGCGAGCTGGGCGACGTCCACGGCTCTGTCCGATCCGTTAGGTGCGTCCGCGATCTGCGCGGCGTCATCGGAGCCCGGCGCGGGTCATACGGATCAGTCGGGCCAACATGCCGACTGTTGTGTGCTGTGTTGTCTGTCGCACGCCGGCAGCATGCCGCTCGACACGCCCCCTGCGACGTTTGCCAAGCCGTTTGCCCACGCGCAGCGTGTCGTATGGTTCGCCGCCGTCAACAACCTGTCGGCTTTCCATACCGGTTTTCTGGCGCAAGCGCGCGCGCCGCCGTCCCTGTCCTGATCCAAGCCTTCGCGACCGGCGGATTTCATCCGCGCGGCCATTGAGCTTCGTAAGCCGGCGATGTCCGGTGTCAGGATATTCAGATGTTTCGTATTCCCGCGTCTTATGGCGCAAGCACGCTCGTGCTTTGCTGCGCGCTGTCGGGAGCGTCGAGTCCGGCTTCCGCCCAGACCCCAGGCGCGATGCTACCCACCATCACGGTGGAGGCACCCGCCCGGAAACAGGAACAGCAGAGCGCCAAAAAGCCTCGCCGTCAGGCTGCAGCAGCCCGTCCCCGGGTGATGATCAGGACGGCCGCGGGTAATCCGCCGTCACCGGCCGGGAGCGGGTCGAACGCCGCATACGCTCCGCCGCCGGTGAAGCAGCGGTTTCAGCTTCCGCAGGAGTCCCACAGCATCACAGCGAAGCAGATCGAGGAGACGATCAGCCTCAAGGACGCCGAGGACGCCGTCAAATACATGCCGAGCCTGTTCGTGCGAAAACGCAACGACGGCGATAATCAGGCCGTTCTGGCGACCCGCACATGGGGCCTCAATTCGAGCGCGCGATCGCTGATCTATTACGACGACCTGCTGGTGTCGGCGCTGATCGCCAACAACAACCAGAGCGGGGCGCCGCACTGGAATCTGATCGCTCCGGAGGCGATTGCCCGCGTCGACTTTCTCGATGGTCCGTTCGCAGCGGCCTATCCCGGCAACTCGATCGGTGGCGTGTTGATCTTCACGACCAAGATGCCGGATCATCTGATTGCGAGCGCCAAGGAAACCGTTTCGATCATGCCCTGGAGCCAGTACGGCACCAAGGACACCTATGTCAGCAGTCAGACCAGCGCCGTGGTGGGCGATCGTCAGGGCAGGTTCTCCTGGCTACTGAGCGCGACCTATCAGGACAGCTATCAGCAGCCGCTGACCTATACGACGAACAAGGGAATCCCCAAGGGGACCACCGGCGCTTTCCCGGCGCTGAACAAGCAGGGGATCGAGGCGGATGTTGTCGGTACCGGCGCGCGGGCTCATTCGCAGCAGACCTCGGGCAATTTCAAGCTCGCCTACGACGTGACGCCGCTGGTGCAGGCGACCTATTCGTTCGGTGTCTGGAACAACGTGCAGACGTCCAATCCACAAACCTATCTGCGCTCGACGGCGACGGGGCTGCCGACATTTGCCGGCATCGCGTCATTCGCCGGCAACAAATACACCTGGGACGAAACCCACGTCAGCAACGCCATTTCGCTGCGTAGCGATACCAAAGGCGTCTACGACTTCGATCTCTCGCTCTCGAGCTACAACTACCTTCAGGACGTCATGCTGAATCCCTATACCGTGTCCTCCACGGGCGTCGGCTATTCGGCCAACGGCAAGATCACGCGGAACGACGGCACCAACTGGCAGAATGCGGACGCGAAGGCGATATGGCGGCCCTACGGTTATGACGGCCCGCATGAAATCAGCTTCGGCCTGCATGGTGACCGCTATCATTTCGAAAATCCGGTGTATGCATCGTCGGTCTGGAATGCCACGTCATCGACGGGGACCGGTCAGCTCTATTCCGAGGGCCGCGGCGAAACGCGAACCGGCGCGCTGTGGTTTCAGGATGCCTGGAAGATCGTGCCCAATCTCAAGCTGACGCTCGGCGGGCGGCTCGAGAGCTGGCGCGCGCAGGATGGCTTCAATCTGAATACAACCGCCAGCTCGGCTGGCCTCATCACGTCGACGGCCACCATCGATCAGCCGTCGCTGGCCTCGACGAATTTCTCGCCGAAGGCTTCGCTGTCCTATGACGTCAACAAGGACTGGAACATCACCGCCAATTTTGGCGAAGCCTACCGCTATCCCACGGTGAGCGAGCTATATCAGAACATCTCCGTTGGTGGCGTTGCGACATTTGCCAATCCCAACCTCTCGCCTGAGCGCGATCTGAACGGCCAGCTCAACATCGAGCGTCACTGGAACGATGGAAGGGTGCGGCTGACGCTGTTCAAGGAAAGAACCGATAATGCGATCATCTCGCAAACCAATCTGGTGACGAATCCCGCCACCGGCGCGCAAGTCCCGACTACCACGATCGGCAATGTCGCGGCGATCGGAATGCAGGGTGTCGAGTTGTCCGCCGACAAGAACGATGTTCTCGTCAAGGGACTGCAGGTGTTCGGCAGCGTTACCTATGTAGATTCCCGCATCATCTCGGATCCCACATGGGCAGGGACCGATCCATGGACTGGCAAGCCGAATACGGTGGTCGGCAAGCGCGTGCCGTACGTGCCGGACTGGCGCGCAAGATTTGGCGTGACCTATCGTCCGAACGAGAGCTGGGCGTATACCGTCGCAGCGCGCTACAGCGGAAGGCAGTATTCGACGCTCGATAACACCGACGTCGTTTCGCATGTGTATGGCGCCTTCGACAACTACGTCGTCGTCGATCTGAAGGTGCACTATAATGCGACGAAAAATCTGTCGTTCGATGCAGGCATCGACAATCTCTTCAACGAGCAATACTTCCTCTTCCATCCGTTCCCGGGCAGGACCTACGTCGTCGCCGCGAAATACAGCTTCTGAAACCAGACCAGCACGACATCAAAAATGAAAAGGAGAACACAATGAAATCGATCATCCGCACAACGGTGCTGATCCTGACCATGATGCTGGCGGGCACGATGGCGTCGATGGGCCACGAAATAAAGGCCGGCGATCTGCTGCTGACCGACCTCTGGTGCCGCGCGACGCCGCCGGGCGCAAAAGTCGGCGCCGCCTATCTGA
>JBQCIZ010000217.1:0-3634 GCA_051953235.1 Nitrobacter sp.
TCGATCACGAAGCTCGCAACCGCGACCGACCGGCCTGACCGGTTCATCGGCATGCATTTCTTCAATCCGGTGCCCGTGATGGCGCTGCTGGAATTGATCCGCGGCCTGCAGACGTCTGACGACACGCATGCCAAGGCGGAAGCATTCGCAAAGCGTGTCGGCAAGGTGGCGATCACCGCCCGCAACAGTCCGGGGTTCGCGGTGAACCGCATCCTCTGTCCGATGATCAACGAAGCGGTGTTCGCGTTGCAGGAGGGAATTGCCACGGCGGAAGAGATCGACGCCGGCATGAAGCTTGGCTGCAATCATCCAATCGGTCCACTGGCGCTGGCCGATCTCATCGGCCTCGACACCATGCTGTCGGTGATGGAGGTGTTCTATACGGGCTTCAACGATCCCAAGTATCGCCCGGCGCCGCTCCTGAAAGAGATGGTCGATGCCGGTCGCCTTGGTCGGAAAGCCGGCCGCGGTTTCTACGATTACAGCAAGGGCTGACAGCCGCGCGAGCCATTCTGCTCGCGGAGATCGCCCGGCAATTTTGTCCCACAGGGGACAAGACTGCCGGGCGTTATTTTGGGCTGCACTAGCAACGTTCTGAAATAATTGCGTCTTTTTGGCGTGACGAATGGCATGGCATTTGCTGCGCCTCCTTAGAGGAGGACGCGAATGTCCGGTTTGTCTGTATCTGCGTCGATGACGTCGGCGCCGCTTCCGGCGTCGAGCAATCTCGCCGCCAAGAGCAAGTCCAGTTCGGTCGAGCAGCAATTTCTGAAATATGCCGAGATGACACCGGCGCAGCGGCTGTTCGACTCGATGCTGAAGCAACTCGGTCTGTCCGAAGACGACTTCAAGGCGATGAGTCCGCAGGACCAGCAGAAAGTCGTCGAGAAGATTCAGCAGATGATCAAGCAACAGACCGAAAACGGCACGGGCACCGCGCCGAAGGGAATGGTGGCGGACATGACCGCGTGATCCCGGCGCGCGCTACTGAAGCGCCCGCAGGACGGGCCCCACCATGTGAGCGGCAACCAGCCGGTGGCCTTCGACGGTGAAATGAATGTGGTCGGACTGGAGATGGCCACGCAACGCGATACCCCACACATCGGGATGACCGTGATGTGACGGCTGCGGAGGCGCGCTTCAATCGACGCGAGTTCGGCAGTCTGGCTTCCGCGCCCTAGCCGCCGCCCATTCCAGCCGCCGCCATAGCGGTCCAGCAGCACGATTTTGGTCCCGGCGGGCACGGCTGAATCCAGCCGGTTCAGCATGCCGGCATTGGTATCGCCGTTGATGCCGGCATTGGCGACGTGCACGTGACGGCCCTTGGCGGCAAGCATGTCCTCGAGTTGAGGGGGCCAGGCCTCGGCGCTGCTCACACCGCGTCCGGCCACGTTGCTCGCGCCGATGGCGACGATCTGGGCCGTGGCGTCATCCGCGCAGGCGACGAACGCCAGCAGACCTGCGATCAGAAGAAGCAGTACAGGGCGTGACGTCATCGGCGACCTCCCTTGGCATGGAACAGCCACAAGAGGATCGAGCAAAGCCTGTTACGCGGATGTTTTCAAGGCGCGGCGAATTCAATTCCATGGCGCAGCCGGTGCGTCATGCCGGTTTGCCGATCTTGTCCTGCGTCTTGGTGTCGAAATCGCTGGCGTCGTGGCGCTCGTGAAGCTGGCTTGCGGGGTCGCCTGAGACGCGGTTGACGATACGGCCGCGCTTCACCGCGGGCCGTGCGCCGATCGTAGCGGTCCAGCGCTGCACGTTCTTGTAGCTCTGGACGTCGAGGAAGGTGCCACTCTCGCCATAGAGCAGGCCTCTTGCCAGTCCACCGTACCACGGCCACACCGCGATATCGGCGATCGTGTAGTCGTCTCCCGCAAGGTATTCGCTGTCGGCGAGGCGGCGATCGAGCACGTCCATCTGCCGCTTCACCTCCATCGAAAAGCGGTTGATGGCGTATTCGAATTTTTCCGGCGCATAGGCATAGAAATGGCCGAAGCCGCCGCCGAGATAGGGCGCGCTGCCCATCTGCCAGAACAGCCAGGACAGGCACTCCGCGCGGCCCGCCGGCGTCTTTGGAATCAGATCTCCAAATTTTTCAGCAAGATGAAGAAGGATCGCGCCGGATTCGAACACCCGGATCGGCTGTGGCCCTGAACGGTCGAGCAACGCGGGGATCTTTGAGTTCGGATTGACTTCGACGAAGCCGGAGCCGAATTGCTCGCCGTCGCCGATCCTGATCAGCCACGCGTCGTACTCGGCATCCTTGTGACCGAGGGCCAACAACTCCTCGAACATGATCGTGACCTTCTGGCCGTTCGGTGTCGCCAGCGAATAGAGCTGGAAGGGATGCTTGCCGACCGGCAGGACTTTCTCGTGCGTTGCGCCCGCGACCGGCCGGTTGATCGACGCGAACTTGCCGCCGTTCTCCTTGTCCCAGGTCCAGACTTTGGGTGGCGTATAAGGGGCATCGGTCATCGGAGACTCCGGGGAGGTGAAACGGGCAGGTTACCCCGATAGTTAGGGGTGGCCGCGAGTCCGCGCAAGGCGACGTGGTTTCGGGCCTGGTTTCGTCTTACTGGTGCGTCGAGCCTCGTGCTCTGCGGCTCGTGCCGGATCGCCGTCTCAAGGGCGCATGAAAGCGAAATCCGTATCCGGATCGCAGTTGTCGGCGAGGAAGTTCAGCTCCGAGCGCACGTCGTCCGCCGAGCGCGTCTCCAGATATTTTGCGACAATGAGGTTCAGCAGCGAACGACAAACGCTTGCGCCGTCCTGCCCGGTTGCTTTCGCTTCCTCCATCGCGGCGGTGAAGTGACGGTTTGCGATCTCGGCGGCGGACATGCGATGCTCCTGTTGGCTGTCGTGCCGTGTCAGACTAACAGGGCTGCGCGGATTTGACTGCAGTCAAATAGCCGGGAGGCGATTCCCTGACCGGCGGGATATTGCGCCGGTTTAGTGCCAGAAATGCTCTCCGAATTGTGTCCGGCCGGGACGGAGCTTATGGCCGCGATGAACGTTATTGCAAAGCTCCTGTCGCGCGGACAGGAATCGCTTACTCATACCTCAACGAAAACCGCATGGCAGCACGACGCAAGACGACCAAGGCCCGTACGATCCTCTCGATCGATGTCGGCGGGTCTCACGTCAAGGTGATGACCAGCACGGGCCGTACCAAACGCGAATTCGAGTCGGGCTCAAAACTCTCCGCGAAAGAGATGGTGCGCAAGGTCAAGGCGTTGACCAAGGATTGGTCCTTGGACGCGATTTCCATCGGCTACCCCGGTCCCGTCGCCGGCAACCGACCGTTGCGCGATCCCTTCAATCTCGGCAAGGGCTGGAAGGGTTTTGACTTCCGCAAGGCTTTTGGGAAGCCCACCAAGGTCGTCAATGATGCGCTGATGCAGGCGCTCGGCGGCTATCAAAGCGGCCGCATGCTGTTCCTCGGGTTAGGCACCGGTCTCGGCTCCGCGATGATCGCCGATGGCGAACTGGAGCCGATGGAGGTGGGTCATCTGCCCTATCGCAAGGGCAAGACCTACGAGGACTACGCGGGCGAGGCCGGACGAAAACGTCTCGGCAACAAGAAATGGCGCAAGCACGTCGCCGATATCGTCAAGCAGCTGATTGCAGCCCT
>JBQCIZ010000218.1:0-7997 GCA_051953235.1 Nitrobacter sp.
GGTGGAGTTTGATGAGCTTGTAGAAGGCATCGCCATAGTTGATGGGGCTCAGGCAAGTCCTGTTGATTGGCCTGCGGGCGATCGCGTTTCTGCAATACGACGCCATGCAGGCCCTGGTCTCGCTTTCGGCCACGTTGCTCAAACCGCGGAAGCTGTTCGTCGAGTGGAGCCGATACATGTAACGATCGGTTTCCACATATCTGGGCTCGACCACGGTGATCGCGCGCAGCGCGAACTCCCAGTCGTGGCAGTACTTCAGATCGGATAGCAACCCTACCCGGCGCAGCACTTCGCGGCTCACCACGAAATTTCCGGTGGAGGCCGCGACCTGCGAATCCAGAAACATCCAGGACAGCGGAGAGCCGGCTATTCGCGCCCGATCGATGGCGTATCGAAGACTCGTTGGAAATTGATGGGTCGTTATCGGCGTGCCACGCTCATCGATCGGTTCAACGGCCGAAAAGCCGAAGAACAGGTCTTCACTGTCGTGCAGGTTCGCGAAGGTCTGGACGCGATCTTTGGAGAAGGCGTCGTCCGAATTCAGGAAGAAGATCAAATCCCCCTTTGCGAGGGACAATGCCCTGTTCCAGGAGCAGTGCGCGCCGAGGTTGATGGGATTCCTCACAAGCGTGCAAGACGCAAACCGCTTGCCAAACGATTTCTTCTTGATGAGCCGCCGCGCGATTTCATGGCTCCCATCGGGCGAATGATCGTCGACAACAACGAGCTCGATATCCGAAAAGGTCTGCCGGTAAACGCTCTCGAGGCATTCCTCGATGTACGCTTCATGCTTATAGCAAGCGATGATGACGCTGGCTAACATCCGCGGCCTCGCTCAACGCCGAACGATGATGGAATGATTCGACGCGATGAGCGCGCGGCTCCCCTCGCCGACCTCCAGAACCGCAACCCTGTATTCCCCGTCGGGCAGGTCGCGGACGAAGAAGGAAAGCTGGAAGCCGAAGTAACAATCCCTGCTGTCCGTCTTCATGTAGTCCTTGACGTCGATGCGCTCATGCCAATCCACCACCAGGCAATAGCCGTTCTGGTCCTGCTTTTCGGGATCCGCGGAGAGAAGTGTGAGGAACGCCGTCCTGTGCTTGCTCGCCTCGAAGTTTCCGCCCGGACAGACCCATCCCCGCACCAGAACAACCGATCTCGGATCGACCACCACCCGTTCGCCCGTCTGGGAATTGATGTTCTCGACGACAAGCAGCGATCCCGGCGGATTCACGGACGCGCCTTGTGCCTCCACCGGAAGCCCGTTTCGCGTGTGCTGCAGGCCTGAATAGGCCATGTCCGACCGATGAAGGGTCGCGAGCAACTCAACATGGGTGGAGGTTTCCTTCACCGCCTGCTCAAGCTCCTGCCGGCTCAGGCAATCCAGCAAATCCGGGTTCGAGCGAATCTGGAGCGAGATCGGCTCGGACGACGCCACCCGCCTCACCGCTTCCAGAAATGCGCGTCCGTAGCGCGAGTCCGGTTCAAGGTGAGCGCCCTCGGCCCACTCGTTCCAGGAGTTGATGAAAACGATCGGCTCTGAAAACTGGCTTTTCCGCGCCCGGTTGGTCGCATCCCGCAGCCAGACCTCGAACGCCTCCGGACTCGACCTGTTGAAGACGTGTCCCCGCGAACCCTTGCGCGGTGTGTTGTCCCAGCGCGGCATGACGGCTGGGAAATAAGGGAAATCGTACGTCTTCCCCAATGACGAGCGCACCGCATCGACGTAGTCGTAGACCTTGCCCGTGAAGCTCGCCGGCACATCGAGATCGGCGAGCTTCTGCTCCATCGTCGAGATGGTATGCGGAGGAAATTCCACGGCGGCATCGCAACTGACGTCGCGTGGATCGAACTCGCCGAACGTCATGGCGTTGCAGATCAGGATTTCCCCGATCCCCAACTCCCTTGCTCGTGCGCGCCAGGTTTCGAACAGATGCTGCCGGTCCGGCAATAGCGATGGCCGGTAGACAACGATGATCTTGCGGCCATCGACCGCGATGTAGCGCTCGTCGAGCAGGAGTTCCGCCATGTCGTCGATAAAGCGGACATCGTCATTCAGCGAGTGATTTTGTCCGAGCAGCAACTCGGCGTCGGAGCCGTCCCAGCGGCGCGACCAGTTCTCGTTCGCCCAGCAGATGCAGAACGGCAGGTCCGGCTCTCCATCCTCCAGCAGAAGCTCCAACGGCCGTTCCAGCAGCCTGCGTCCCTGGAACCAGTAGACGTAGTAGCAGAAGCCATGGATGCCGTAACGGCGCGCCAGCTCGGCCTGTTTCCGGCGGGTCTCCATCAATCTCACATCGTAAAAGCCGAGGTCCGCCGGCAACCACGGCGATTGATGCGCCGGAAATTGCGGGCGCATGCGCGAGATGTTGGTCCACTCGGTGAAGCCGGGTCCCCACCATCTGTCGTTCTCCGCGAACGAGTGAAACTGCGGGAGATAGAAGCAGACATGGCGCACCTGCTTCACAGCCGTGTCCGGCGCCGCGATCGTGTTGTTATCTGGAATCAGCAGGTCGGTGTAATCGTCGCTGGAAAATCCGAGCGCGATGACCAGTTCATCGGGCGCGATGTTGTCGAAAAGCGGAATCTCAAAATATTCGCCATCGTCCAGGCTGACGCGCAGGTAAATCTGTGGCTTCCCCGCGTCCTCAAGCAGCGTGTTTCTGAGCGCGCGTGCGAGGCGCCGGCGCGCTCCAGGGCTCGCCAGATCGATGTGAAATCCGGGACGGCCGATTGCTTTGCGCGAACCGATCCCGGGAGGAGCTGCGCGATCTGTCCTCGTCTCTTCGATCGCATGAGACCCGACAAAGAGAGAAAGCGAAACGGAAGCAGTCGGCGACCGGGTGTCGACGATCCAACCCGAGACTTCCCGGCCGGAATATTCGAGTATCGCACCACGCAAGCGGACGCCCGACCCCGGATCGCTCAAATCGGGATCCAGGAACGAACTTTGAAGAATTTCTTCTTGCACAAGAGGATCGGCCACGGGTTGCGTGCCTTTCGCATCCTTGACGTTGCGTTCCGCAATCTTGTTCATCGCACCCGGATCTCCTGCCAGTCCCTCGGGACTGATCGGCTTATATCTCTTTGCGTCACTGGCGGACGCTGGCTTCGCTCATAACTCGCAGGCAAGGCGTTTTGTCCCGGGCGCAAGCACGATTCCGCGACAAATCTTGCGCGTTCGCTTTTGCGCGATCGCGTGCAGGCAACGCTCAACCATCGGCCGGCATCATACCGATCGCGGCCAGACGTTGCGCAGCGAGCTCATTATTTTGCTGCGCGGCTTTCCGATACCATTGCACCGCCGCGTCATTGTCTTGCGCAGCAACGCCGGTCCCGGACATCAACGCATCACCGAACGCAACCTGCGCCTCCGCCATACCTTGCTCTGCCGCTTTCTCGAACCATTCGACTGCCTTTTCGGGATCGGCTTTGCATCCCTGCCCTTTGCCAAGCATCACGGCGAGGTTGTACCGGGCGACCGTGTGCCCTTGCTGTGCAGCCGCTTCGTACCAGGCGACGCCCTGAGCGAGATCCTGGGTTACGCCCGCGCCGGTGCAGTACATCACCGCAAGCTGAAACTGCGCGCCCCCATGACCCGCCTGCGCGGCCCTGCCCATCCAGGACGCCGCCTCCTTCGGATCGCTCACGGCGCTGTTCTGATCGAGATGCAGAAGCGCGAGGGTATATTGAGCCTCGACATGGCCCGCATTGGCGGCGCGGTAGAACCATGCGACCGCAGCCTCGGCATCCGCGGTTCCGCCAAACCTGCCCATGTGCAGCACACCGAGCTGGAACGCAGCCGGCGCGTGGTTGGCTTCAGCCGCATCGGTCAACAACGATCGCGCCTGCTCAGGTCGCTCCGCCGAACCGTCCTGATGGAGCAGGAAGAGCGCATAGGCGGTCTTGGCGTCCGGATCTCCGCCGACGGCGGCCTTGCTGAGCCATTCTCCGGCCAGCTTGTGATCGCGCGGAACGCCATTGCCCGCGGAATAAAGCTTTCCGAGTTGCACCTGCGCGGCAGCAATGCCCCGTTCCGACGCACGTTCGAACCATTCGATCGCGGCCTCCACATTGCGTTCAACGCCGGAGCCGTTGAGATAGAAGATGGCGATGTTGAACGCTGCGGTCGCGTGGCCGTTTTCGGCTGCGCGCTCGAACCACTTTGCGGCCTGACGAATGTTCGGGCCGACACCGGTGCCGGTCGCGCAGAAGCGGCCCATGAAAAATTGCGCCTGCACGTCACCCCGCTCGGCGGCCTTCTCATACCAGACCGCAGCTTCCCGCAAATCCGGCGCGGAACCTGCGCCGTGCGAATAGAAATCAGCCAGAGCCTGGATGGCGGGCAGATAGTCCTTGCGCGCCGCCTTGCGCAGCGCGGTCTCGGCCTGATCCACATTCTTTGCGACGCCCCGGCCGTTCAACCGCAACAGACCGATGTTGTAGAGCGCGATCGGATCGTCATGCCTGGCGGCATTCTGGAACAGGCGCGCGGCTTCGGCGGTCGACTCGGGCACACCCGTTCCCTTCAGGTTCATGAAGGCGAGCGCGACCTGCGCGCGGACGTGATCCTGTTCGGCCGCCCTGCGATACCAGATCGCCGCTTCCTCGAAATCGACGGGAACGCCTTTGCCCTGATAGTAGACGTCGCCGAGCGCGAATTCGGCCGGCGCGCATTTCTGCTCGGCCGCGATCCGATACCACGCCAACGCCGCCTGGAAATCCTGCTGGCAGCCGAGCCCTTGGCTGCACATGCTGCCAAGGACTGTCTGAGCTTCGGCTTTTCCCTTTTCCGCGGCAGCCAATATCCAGCGAAACGCGGCGTCGATATCGCGCTCGACGCTCGTTCCATGCGGAAACACGAGATGATGAATATTCGAGGCCTTGTCGCCCAGCCGGACGGCGGACGATTGCCGCCATGTTTCAGGCCGGTGAGGACCGATGGGCGGCTTGTTTCCATAAAGAAAAATCAAACCGAGCTGAAATTGCGATTCGGCGTCGCCGAGCCGCGCCGCCCGCTCGAACCAGATGGCAGCGTCCGGCACGCTCCTGACGACCCCCTCACCTTTTACATAGAGCATTGCAATTCGATAGGCCGCCTGGGCCTCGCCGGCTTCCGACGCGAGCTTCCACGACCTGAACGCCTCGAGAAACTGGCCGCGCTCGTATGCGGCCAGTCCACGGTCAAGGGCATCCACGTGGGAGAGCGCGGCAGCCGGTCGGAACCATTCGAGAAGCGATCGCGATGAACGCATCATGGCTCACGCATGGCCTCCCGGACGCCTCTCACCATTCCGCTCAGCAGATACATCGCGACGGACCGGGTTCCGACATTGATGTCGCCCTGAAGGGTCATACCGGGAATCAGGCGAAAGTTTTTCGGCACGTCCTTGAAATTGGTCGCGTCCACTGAACACCTCGCCTTGTAATAGGTGTAGTCGACGGGTTTTCCGTCATCGTCGGTCGTGAACGCACCCGCGCTGATCCAGCGGATTTTTCCTTTCGCCGTTCCGTGCTCCGCCGCATTGAAGGCATCGATCTTCATCGTGCAGGGATCGCCGGGCCGGATGAATCCGATATCCCGCGACAGGATTCTGATTTCCGCCTCGAGCTTGGTGTCGATCGGCATCAGCGTGATGAACGGATCGCCCGGCTTGAGCACCGACCCCACCGAGAGCCTTGCCATCGTCAGCACCACCGAGGGTTCTGCAGCCGTCCAGCGCACGAGCGACTGATGCCTGAGCGCCTTTTCGTAGCTCGACTTCGCGTCATCGAGCTTGTTGCGCGTGGCCACCAGATCCTGGCTCAATTGCGCGAACCACTGCTGCTTGAACGCGTCGCGATCGGCCTCGATCGATCCCAGCGTGTTTTGCGCCTCGATCAGCCCGTTATGGGTATTCTCCAGGGTGCGCAGCAGTTCCAGCCGGCTGTCCTGGGAAATGTACATGTTGAGCTGCGAACCCGTGCCATGTTCGGCAAGGGTCGTGCGCATCTGTTCGATCTTCTGCAAAACCTCGTCGCGCTGCCGATATCTGGCATCGTCGCCGCGAAGCTTTTCGATGGTGGCCTGGGTCTCCTTGATCTTCGAGTCGAAGCTGTTGAGCTGCGCGGTATATTGAGCCACGCGCTGGCCGTAGAGCGCCTTCTGTAAAGCCGCGTATTTCTGGAAGTCGGGATCGGATTTGTTGGCAAAGACCAGCGGATGTTGCTTCAGTTCGGCTTCATCGCGCGCCATCTGCGTCTCGAGGCTGGCGATCTGCAACTTGGCCTGCGCCAGGTCGGCGGACGTAAAGGTCGAGTCGAGCGTCGCAAGCAACTGGCCCGTCTCCACCTGCTCTCCTTCGCGCACATCGATGGTCTTGATGATCGAGGGATCGAGGGCCTGCAAAACGTTGACCTGACCGGCCGGCACGATATTGCCGCTCATGCTGCTTATGACGCGATCGAGCCGGGTCATGAACAGAATCGCGACAATGGCGACCACGAAGGCGGAGAGCACGAACAGGGTCGCGCGCGCGAGCACGGGCTCGGCGGCCTCCCGGATTGAGTCGGTCTCCGACTGGAACTGGCGAACGGTCGCGAGCGAGGCCTGACTAGGAGACAAGGGTTGGACTCCTGAAATTCGGCTTGTCGCTACGAACTGCTGGAGCCAGGTGCGTGTTCTGCTGATACCAGAGCGAGCTGTAGATATCATTCCGCTCCAACAGCTCCTGATGCCGTCCGATATCGTCAACCACCCCTCCATCGAGCACGAGAATGGCATCCGCCGACGTCAGCGACGACAGCCGGTGAGAGATGATGATCAGCGTCCGGCCACTTGCGATCCGCGAGATGTTGCCATTCACGATGGCTTCGCTGTCGGCGTCGAGCGCGCTCGTTGCCTCGTCGAGAATGAGAATTGGGGGATTGACGATCAGCGCGCGCGCGATCGCAAGCCGCTGCCGCTGCCCTCCGGAGAGGTTGGGCGACCCCTCGTAGACGTAGGTCTCATAACCGCGCGGCAGCTTGTCGATGAATTCTTCCGCGCCCGCCATTCGCGCTGCCTTGACGATATCGTCGAAGGTCGCATCCGGCTTGGCTGCGCAGATGTTGTCGCGAATGGTGCCGCTGAACAGAAAGTTCTCCTGCAGCACGATGCTGACGTTCCGGCGCAGGTGATCGACGTCGTATTCGCGAACGTCGATGCCGTCGATCTTGATTAGACCCTCATAGTCCGAATGCAGCCGCTGCAGCAGCCGCGTGATCGTGGTCTTACCGGACCCGCTCTTGCCCATCACGCCGAGCGTCGTCCCCTTCGAGATTTCAAAGGAAACGCGATTGAGCGACGGCGAGACCGCCCCCTTGTACTTGAAGGTGACGTTGGAGAATTCCACCGTGCCATCGATGGGCGAACGGACGCCATGCCCGGAGCGCCCCTCCTCCGGAGGCTGGTTCACCAGGTTGCGAACGGTGGTGACCGCACTTCGGGCCTCGTCGAACTGATTGATCAACTGGGCCATCTGCATCAGCGGCCCGGACACGCGTTGCGCCAGCATCAGAAAGGCGAACAGCGCCCCGATAAAGACTGGATCGTTGTTGTTCAACGCGAGGAAAACGCCGACCGCGTACGAGCCGCTCACCGCCAACCGCTCGAGCGGCCGCACCACGACCTGGATCGCGTTTCCCGTCATCCCTTCCGCAAATCGGGCGCGCGCGACGCGCGCAACCAGCACATCCCACATATGGCGCTGCCGCGCATCGAGCGCGAGCGACTTCACCGTCCGGATACCGTTCAGCGCCTGAATCAGAAACGCGCCCTGCGCGCCTTCCGCGACCAGGACGGCATTCGACGCCTTGCGGTAGCGCGGCAGCATCAGAATAAGCCACGCGACGATCATTCCCGAGAACGCCAGCACAATCAGCGTCATGATCGGACTGAAGAAAAACATCACCGGCAGGAAGAAGATGAGAGTCGTCGAGTCCAGAATCGTGCCGAACAACTGACCCATCAGGAACGT
>JBQCIZ010000219.1:0-3346 GCA_051953235.1 Nitrobacter sp.
AGAAGCCGCTCCCGGAGGTGGCGGGCGCGCTCGATCCGTTTCAAGTCGCCGTCGACGCGCCGCCACTCGTTCCTGAAACGCCTGACACGCCGGCGCCGATTTTCGCTGAAGAAATAATCACGGTCGAGCGCATCATCATCACCGAGCACTATCTGCACGTCGAACGCGTGCCGCTGCACTCAAAGACCGATGCGGCCGGTGACGAGCGCGAGCTGGAGCGCGTGGCGTAGAGTTTTCTGGAACAGAGTAAATTGTGATTGCTTCGGAAGCCGTCACCCTGAGGTGCGCGCTTTTCCGCGCCTCGAAGGGCGACGGCGATCCTTCGCGGCTCGCTGGCGCTCGCACCTCAGGATGACGCCGTCGCACAAGCACAATCTCATCACGCTCCAGACGTCATAGTCCATGGCTTCATGTCTTACCTCGCCGCGACCTCCTGAACCGATGCGCCGCCGAGCCACGCGCGGCCCTGCCCGTACAGCTTCTCGACCTCGGCACCCTTGAGGCCCGGCATGTCGCGCTTCACGCGATAGCCGATCTCTTCCTGGATGTAGGCGAGGTGGCGATAGCCTTCGGGGTATTGCGCGAGCTTGGCCTGATCCAGCTTGAGCGACGCCGCCGGGTCGAGCGGATCGAGACGGTCCTTTTCATAGATCGGCTGACGGCGCACCACGCCCCATCGGCCCGCGCGCTTCTCCAGAAAATCGAAAAAGCGTCCGGTGCACACCACATCGCAGATGACGCCATGAACCGGGCCGCGCTGCGAGATCGTCATCTTGGTCTGCGCGATGGCGCGGTGGCCTGCGAGATCGATGCTCATGCCTCCCTGGAAATGCAGGATACTGACGCCCTTCGCCCAGCCTTCCTTGCTGACGCGGATGAAGTCCGCCGCCGAGCCCTGAAACCAGGTCGCCGACATCCAGCCGTCCTCGTGCCAAACGGTCGCGAAACGCTCCCAGTCGCCGGCGTCGCGCCACACTGCCCAGTTGTCGATCAAATCGCGGATCGCCAGCCGGTCCGTCTGTTCTGCATCCGCCATGGTCGTCCCTCCGCGCTTCACAACGGCTGGACAGACCAGGTGCCGTTTGCTAGGTTTCTATATGAAAACTGGTATGCCAAATGAAACCGAACCCTAACGCCGCTGTCAAGTCGGCCAACCGCGCCATCGATATTCTCGAATACGTGGCGGACGCGCCGGAGCCGCCGTCGTTCTCGGCCATGCTGGCTCAGCTCGGCATTCCCCGCTCGAGCCTGTTTCACCTGCTGAACAACCTGCTGGCGCGCGGCTATCTGGCTCAGGACGCGGTGACCGAGCGCTACCGGCTCGGCGATCATGTCCGGCAACTGGCGAAGAAGACGTCCGGCCCATCGCTCGCGAGCATCGCGACGCCGTTCCTGCGCCAGCTCACGGGCGAACTGAACGAGACGTCCGGATTCTACGTGCGATCCGGCCACATGATCGAGGCGCTGGCCTCGTCCACCAGCGGTCAGGCGCTGACCTACATCATGAAGGTCGGCGAGCGCGCGCCGCTCTATGCCGTCTCCGGCGGCAAGCTCGCGCTGGTGCGGCTGCCGCAGGCCGAGCTCGACAGTTATCTCGACGAGGTGGTGTTCGAGCCGATCACGCCGCACACGATCACCTCGAAGCGACAGCTCATGGACGATCTGGCCGAGGTGCGCAAAAGCGGCTTTGCCTATTCGCGCGAGGAATTCACGCCGGGCATCACTGCGATGGGGACGGCGGTCGAGCACGATGGCCGGATGTTCGGCAACATCAACCTCGCGGTGCCGACGGCGCGCTTCACCCGCGAGCGCGAGATGATGTTCCGCCGCGAGCTGCATACCGTTGCAGGCGCGCTGGGCCGGGAAATCGCCGCGCAGATTTGAGTCCCGTCACCTCTTCGCCGAAAACCGCCGGATCAGCTTGACCAGCTCCGGCGCGTTGCGGCGCATCTCCATGAGGTGGGTCGCCGACAGCTTGGTCAGCACCTTGTCCGCCCTCGCGGTCAGCGTCAGCAAAACCCTCCGGCGATCGCCTTCGTCATGGGTCCGCACCACGAGCCTGGCGCGCACCAGCCGGTCCACGAGGCCGACCGCGGTGTGATGCCTGAGCAGCAGGTGGTGGGCGAGATCACCCACCGTGATGCCGAGATCCGCGCCGAAGCCGCGGATCGCCAGCAGCGCCTGATGCTGCTGCGGGGTCAGCCCGGCCGTGCGGGCCGCGTCCTCGCTGAAGGCCTGGAACTCCCGCAGCGACCGCCTGAACGCGGCCAGCGCGGCATAATCCTGCTGGGTCATTTGCTTCGGCTGCATGGCCGTCTGCGTAGGCTTCCTGACCATCATTCTTCCATTGATTTACATCGGATCACGATATAATCACGCCCCGCCGTCCGGCGTGTTCGCCAGGACAGGCTTTTCCTCCCGTACCCGCAAATCCTGCCATTTCCGGACAAGGCCCGTGATGCAACGCCCCGTTCCTGCCAATTCCTTACCACGACTCGGCGATTTTACGACCGACCGCCGTGTCCTCGTGCTGACGGCGATGGCAATCCTCGTCGGCGCGGGCGGAACGGTGACGGCGTGGCTGCTGCTGCGCATGATCGCCCTGGTCACCAATCTGGTCTGGTTGCGAACCTTCAGCGTCCACACCCTGTCGCTGGCCAATCTGAAGCCGAGCCTCTGGATGGTGGCAGCCCCCGCGCTGGGCGGCCTCATCATCGGGCTGATGGCCCGCTTCGGTTCGGAGAAGATCCGCGGCCACGGCATCCCCGAGGCGATCGAAGCCATTCTGATCGGCGGCAGCCGGATGGATCCGAAGGTCGCCCTGCTCAAGCCATTGTCGTCGGCGATCTCGATCGGCAGCGGCGGCCCGTTCGGTGCGGAAGGTCCGATCATCATGACAGGCGGCGCGCTCGGATCGTTGTTCGCGCAATGCTTCAGCATGAGCGCCGCCGAACGCAAGACGCTGCTGGTCGCCGGCAGCTCGGCTGGCATGACGGCGATCTTCGGCACGCCTGTTGCGGCCGTGCTGCTCGCGGTCGAACTCCTTTTGTTCGAATGGAAGCCGCGCAGCCTCATTCCCGTGATCTGCGCCTGCGTCGTCTCCGCTGCGCTGCGCCCGTTCCTGATCGGGACTGGCGCGTTGTTTCCCTTTGCTGGACACCTCGATCTGCCGTGGTGGGGACTGTTTGTCTGCATCGGCGTCGGTATCGTCGCAGGCCTGCAGTCGGGTTTGCTGACCGCCCTGCTGTACGCGATGGAAGACCTGTTCCTTCGGCTTCCAATCCACTGGATGTGGTGGCCGGCGATCGGCGGCGTTGCGGTGGGATTGGGCGGCCTGATCGAGCCA
>JBQCIZ010000220.1:0-5176 GCA_051953235.1 Nitrobacter sp.
AGAGCGTGCGTTACGAGCCTTTTGGCGAACGAGTGGAAACAGAGACGAAGGGTGCGCCGCAATCGCGCGCATCGCGGGCACTCGCGCGTATCGGCGCGGGCGTATTCTGGATTCTGCTGGCGGTGATCGTCACGGCGCGCGCAGTCTATTTCCAGCCCTGGAATTTCGACGGGCTTCAGGTCATCGCCATGGCCAAGGGGCTGTTGGGCGTCTTCTAGACCGTGTCAGATCTGGGCGGAAACAACCTCGCCTTCGTCATTGCCGGGCTTGACCCGGCAATCCATCTTTTTGAAAGAGGATGGATGCCCGGATCAAGTCCGGGCATGACATTGGTAACGAGTCTGAATCCGTATGAGCAAGGAAAGCCTTAGGCGATACGCGCCGCGGACCCATCGTCCCACAACAGCCGCTCGAAGGCCGCTGCAACCGGAATGTCGATCCGGCCGGGCATCTTGAGTTGCCACAGCGTCCGCTCGATCCGCAGATCCTGCATCTTGACGACTTTCAGCCGTCCCAAACCGAGTTGGTCTGCAATCGCAGCGGTTGAAATGATGGAAGTGCCGAGGCCGGCGGCAACGGCCTGCTTGATCGCCTCGGTGCTCCCGATCTCCAGCGTGCGCGCCGGCTCGACGCCCTGTGCGGCGAGCGCTTGCGCAACGATCTCGCGCGTGCCCGATCCCGGCTCGCGGACAATCAGGATCTCGTCGTTTAGCGCAGACGCTTGAATAGGGACGTTTGATCTGGCGAAGCGATGCTGCGGATTGACGATCAGGCTCATGATATCGGTGCGCCAGGGATGGCTCACCAGTTCGTCGCTTTCGACCGGCCCTTCGACCAGCGCGATCTCGATCTCGTGCGCGGCCATCAGTTCCGCTACGTCACGGGTGTTCGCGCTGACAAGGTGCAGTTCGATGCCGGGATAGGTCCGGTGAAAGAGTCCGAGATAATCCGCGATCATGTAGGTGGCGATCGTCGTCGAGGCGCCGATACGGAGCGATCCGCTGTCGAGGCTGCGTAGCGACTGCAACTCGTCCTCGGCCGCGCGCTCCGCCGCGAACAGGGCTTCCGCATGCCGGATGAGAGCCTGGCCTTCGCGCGTCGGCCGCACCCCGCGCGGCGTACGGTCGAGCAGGCGGCAACCGACCTGCAGCTCGAAGTCGCGCACGCCCTTGGAGATCGCGGGTTGGCTAATGTGGAGCATATCCGCCGCGCGCGAAAAGCTCCCGGCCTTGACCACCGTCGTGAACAGCCGGAGCAGATGCAGATTCAGAGACATAACTTGCCTTTATCGGGCCAGACTAAAAATGTATTACCCCATAGGCGGCCATTGCGGATAAAAATATTCTCCATCTTGGAGGATTTCCGTGCCGCAAAAGGACGTTTTGGCCACCGGTGAGAACCGGCCGGTGAGCAGCCTCGGTCGCGTCGCGAACCTCGTTCCAGGCATTCTGCTTTGCAGTTTCGTCGCGGTTCTATCGTCGCTTCTTGAGAATGTGGAAACGCGCGCGCTGGGCCACCCCTATGTGGAAGCCCTGGTGATCGCCATTCTCGTCGGAATCGTCGTGCGCACCATCTGGGCGCCATCGGATCGCTGGCAGTCTGGCATCGCCTTCAGCGCCAAGCAGTTGCTCGAGGCCGCGGTGATGCTGCTCGGCGCATCCATCAGCTTCGCGGCCATCGCCTCGTCCGGCGTTATGCTGTTCGTAGCCGTTGCGGCAACGGTCGCCGTTGCGCTCGGCGTCAGTTTCGGCGTGAGCCGCGCGCTCGGCTTGCCGACACGATTGTCGATCCTGATTGCCTGCGGCAATTCCATCTGCGGCAATTCGGCGATCGCGGCTGTCGCGCCGATCATCGGCGCTGATAGCGACGACATCGCGTCGTCGATTTCCTTCACCGCGATCCTCGGCGTTCTCACGGTGCTCGGGCTTCCGTTGCTGATTCCGTTGCTGCAATTGACGGCGACGCAATACGGAATTCTCGCGGGGCTGACGGTCTATGCCGTTCCACAGGTGCTGGCCGCGACGGTGCCGGCGGGATTGCTGGCCACGCAAATGGGGACGCTGGTGAAGCTGATGCGCGTGCTCATGCTGGGGCCGGTCACGATCGCACTGTCGCTGATTGCGCCACGGCTGCCCGGCGCTTCGGGTTCGGCCAAGCCCGTGGGTTTTTTCCGGTTCGTGCCCTGGTTCATTCTCGGGTTTCTCGCGCTGGCGACGTTGCGCTCGATCGAGGTCGTGCCCGCCGGTGTCGTCGATCCCCTGACGAAACTGACGGGCTTCCTGACGGTCGTATCGATGGCCGCGCTCGGTCTTGGTGTCGATGTTCGCGTACTGGCTGGCGTCGGGGGCAGGGTGACCGCGGCAGTCACGCTCTCATTGACCCTGTTGCTCGGAGTTAGCCTCGGACTGATTCAGCTCTTCCATTAGGCAAGCGCAACGAGAGCCGCGCATTCAGGTCTCGGCGACGAAGCGATTGCGCAGCGTGCCGATCCCTGTGAGCTCGATCTCGACCACGTCGCCGGCCTTCAGATCGGGCGAGGCGCCATCGGTACCCATCCAGATCACGTCGCCGGGCCAGAGCGTAAAGTATTTCGTCAGTTCGACGATGAACGGCACGATGCCGAAGATCATGTCCTTGGTGTGGAAGCGTCCGGTCTCCTTGCCGTTGACCTTGATGATGGTCTCCATCTTGTCGAGGTCGGCGTCGGTCTCGATCCAAGGCCCCATCGGTTTGAACGTGTCCGCGTTCTTGGCGCGCCACAGTCCGCGGTCGGCTTTCTGCCAGGTGCGTTCGCTGACATCGTTGCCGATGGTGTAGCCGAACACGCAGGACATGGCGTCGGCTTCGGAGAGATGCTTGACCTTCTTGCCGATCACGACGACCAATTCACCCTCGTAGTGAATCTTCTCGGTAGCGCCACGCGGGATCACCACATCCTCGTCGTGCGCAATCAGCGCGTTCTGCGCGCGATAGCCGATCTCCGGGCGGTCGGGGATATTGGGAACAGTGCCTGCCTTGTCGGCGGCTTCCTTGAGATGCTTCAGGTAGTTCAAGCCGACGCAATAGAAGGTGCGTGGAATGAGCGGCACCTCGATCTTGACGTCGGCGAGCGGATAGGTACGCGGCGAGCGCTCCCATTCCCCGAAGGGGTCGCCGACCACGGCGATGACGCGTTCCTGCTCGACGATGCCCCAGGACGTCGTTCCGTCGGCGGTGAATTTAAGCCAGCGCATCTGCGATTCCTTGATTGTCTGGTTTATTCGGCCGCAGTCTGTGCCGGAATTTTCCATGCGCCGGCAGCAGGGCGGGGCAGGCCGAGGTTTTCGCGCAAGGTCTTACCGGCGTAATCCTTGTGAAACAGTCCGCGCCGCTGCAATTCCGGCACCACGTGTTTGACGAAATCGGCGTAGGAGCCCGGCACGTAAGTCGCGGCGATGACAAAACCGTCGCATCCGCGCTCGACGAACATTTCCTCGAGCCGGTCCGCAATCTCCTTCGGGCCGCCGACGATAGCGTCCTGGGTCTGGCCGCGGCCCGAGAACTTCACGAAGTCGCGCGCGCTCGGGTTTGGCTTGCCGCTCAGCTTGAGCACACCGTCGCGCATCCCGAGCATGCCCTGCATCCCCTGCAATTCCTCAGTGGTCAGCGGCTCGTCCATGTCCTTGGCGGCGAAATCGAAGTTCAGCGCTTCGGCCAACAGCGACAGTGCGTCGATCTCGAGCGGCAGCTTTTCGATCAGCGCCATCTTGTCTTCTGCTTCCGTTTTCGTCGCACCGGCGATCGGTGTGATCAGATTGCAGAGGAACATGTGATCGGGATTGCGGCCCATCTTCTCGGCCTCAGAGCGGATCGCAGCATAGCCTTGCTTGGCATTCGCCAGGTTGCGCGCCGCCGTGAAGATGACTTCACCCCAGCGGCCTGCAAAGCGTTGGCCGCGCCCGCTGGCGCCGGCCTGGATGATGACAGGATGCCCTTGCGGCGAGCGTGGCACCGTGAAGGGACCGCGCGATTTGAAAAACTGGCCATTGTGATCGAGCCGCTTGACCTTAGTCGGATCGGCGAAACGGCCGGACGTCTTGTCGACCAGCAGCGAGCCGTCTTCCCATGAATCCCAGTGGCCGAGCACCACCTCCATGAATTCGTCGGCACGGTCGTAGCGCAGATCATGTTCGAGATGATGATCCTTGCCCATGTTGAGCGCTTCGCCGTCGTTCACCGACGTCACCACGTTCCATGCGGCGCGGCCGCCGCTCATCAGATCGAGTGTGGCGAAGCGCCGCGCCACATCGAACGGCTCGTAGTAGGTGGTGGAACAGGTCGAGGCGAGACCGAGCTTTTCCGTCACCATACCCATGGTCGTCAGCACGATCACCGGATCCATCTTCACGCAGCGGATGCCGTACTCGACGGTGTGGGCATGATCGTTGCCGAGCCGGTCCGGCATCGCGAGACGATCGTCGAAGAACGCCATATGGAATTTGCCGGATTCAAGAACGCGTGCGATTTCCTGATAATAGTCCACCGACATGGAATCGTCGCGTGAGTCCGGATGGCGCCATGAGCTCGGCAGGTTGGTGCAGTTCTGCGCCTGCAGAAATCCGACCATCACCATCTGCCGCGTCATGCCAATCTCCATCCGGAATTTCGTTGCGATTCAGTGCAGATCGAGTTGTGCGGTCAGTTTGAACTCATCCGCAAGTTTGCGCAGCTTGTCCCAGGTCGCATCTTCGATCTCGATGCCGGACTTGCGGCGTTGCTGCTCGCGCAGGTACTCGACCTCGCCCGGATACATCACGCCAGAACTGCCTTCCGACGGCGGTGTGGATTTCAGATAGCGCGCGAACTCGGCGACTTCTTTCTTGAAGTCCGCGAGCGGGCGGAAGGCGGCGACATTGAAGACAGCCATGAACACGCCGTCGTTGTGGCGGCCGGTTGGCTCGACACCAAAGCCGAGGCCGGTGAGTAGCCCGCATAGCACTTCCACCATCGCGGCGAGGCCGCTGCCCTTATAGCCCTCGGTGCCGCCGAGCGGCAGCAACGCGCCGCCCTTCTTGAACTGGGTGGGGTCGGTGGTCTGCCGTCCATCCTTGTCGACGATCCAGCCGGTCGGAATGTTGTCGCCACGCGCGGCGGCGAGGTTGATCTTGCCGGCGGCGACGGCTGATGTCGCCATGTC
>JBQCIZ010000221.1:0-10145 GCA_051953235.1 Nitrobacter sp.
CACGATGGAGATCGAGCCCGCCGGACAGACGGTGAAGCTCACCGTCACCCATGTCGCCGACGGGCAGCAGTTCATCCAGTCGGTGTCGAATGGCTGGCCGCGCATCCTGTCGAACCTCAAGTCGCTGATCGAGACCGGAACTGTCCTCACGGACGCGAAATCCGATCTGGAGACCGCCAACGCTGCGGCGAAAGCGTAGAGCGAAAAGGATCGCAGTCATGGCTGGCCAAAACACCGGACAAGATACCGTCTATGTCATCTACATCGCATCGACGCCCGAAAAGGTGTGGCAGGCGTTGACGACGGCGACCTTCAGCAAGCAATACTTCTTCGGTTTTGCGATCGAGATGGAGCCGAGAGCCGGCGGCGCGTTCAAGGTGCTGGCGCCGGACGGCTCGCTGCATATCGACGGCGAGGTGATCGCGCACGATCCGCCGCGCAGGCTGACCGTGACCTGGAACGTGACCTGGCCGGGGCTCGTCGAAAAGCTCGGCAACACCTTCGTCACCTATGAGATCGAGCAGGCGGGCGACGCGGTGCGGCTGACGATGACGGAATCCCACGAGCGTGCGCTCGACGACGACATCCTCTCAGGCGGCCGATCCGGCTGGCCCGCCATCCTCTCCAGCCTGAAGAGCTTGCTCGAAACCGGACAGCCGCTTGCGGTGAAGATGGAGCCGCCGCTGCGCATGCTGGCGGCGCTGAAGAAACTCGGAATCGCGATGCCCTGACATCGCAGCCGGCGCATCAGTTTGCGAACGCGTTGCCGGTCTGGACCGAACAGCTCGGCGACGACACCACGGCAGGCCCGGTCGCGGTCAGGATTTTCCCGTTCAGGCCCTTGAAGGTAAACGCCTTGCCGCTTTCGCGCGCCATCGCAACCTGCGCGGTGCAGCTCTGGAAATCCGGCGCGAAGGTGACGACCATCCGGCTTGCGCCGCTGATGAACACCAGCGTGCCCGTCAGCGTTTTGCCGTGCAGGGCGAAATTCCCGGCGGTCGCTTCCGGCCCCTTCTCGTTGTCCTGCCCGAACTTGCCGGCGCGGCGATTGTTGCGCACGAACACGCGGCCAGCGCTGCTGATGTACATCGTCTTGGTGACGTTGCGGCTGGTGGTGCGCTCGTGGCCGGCCTGATCCTTGGCCGTGACGGTCACGCTGAAGGATACGATGACGGTCTTGTTGGTGGCCTGAGCCAGCGCGGGAGCCGGCGCCAATGCCGCGCCGGTCACCATCAGTCCCGCTGCAATCAGTGAACGTAGCGGCATAATCCCATTCCTGAAAAGGCATCGATCCATGGCCGCATCATTGATCGGCCGATCCGCGGCGTCAATTCGCTTCCCTGCTTGCCTTCCCTCGCCTCCCCGCACGGCAAAGGCCCCGGATTGCCCCGGGGCCTTCCCTGTCATTCGCCGCCTGCGCAGATGAACCGCTAGATCCGTCCCATCAGCAGCAGGATCACCAGGATGATGATCACGAGGCCGAGGCCGCCGCCGCCGTAATAGCCGGTGCCGTAGAACGGTCCGCCGCCGATGCCGCTGAAACCGCCAAGCAGCGCAATAACGAGAATAATGAGGATGATTGTGCCGATGCTCATGTCGTCCCTCGCTTAGGCTCAGTGATGCATGAAGATCGCAAGAAGAATGATCAGCGGAATCGGAATCCCGATCAGCCAGAGAAGAAGTCCGCGTCCAAAGCCCATGTTCGCCTCCTGTTTGGTGAGGCGACAACGCCGCGCCATGCGCAGCGTTCCGATGCAGGAACCGAACTATTTCTCGATCGTGCCGGAACAAACAGGGCCGAGACAAACTCAGCCGAGCGCGCGCAGGTCGCGTCGCAGCACCTTACCGGTCGCGGTCATCGGCAGGCTGTCGGCGAACTGCACCTGACGCGGATATTCGTGCGCGGCGAGCTTCACCTTGACGAAATCCTGGATCTCGCGGGCAAGCGCATCGCTCGCGGCAAAGCCCGGCCGCAGCACGATCCATGCCTTCACGGATTCGGTGCGGATCGGATCGGGCACGCCGACCACGGCGGCGAGCGCCACGGCGGGATGCTTGATCAGCGTATCCTCGATCTCCGACGGTCCGATGCGATAACCGGCGGACGTGATGACGTCGTCCTCGCGGCTCATGTACCAGAAGTAGCCGTCGTCATCGCGCTTGCCGAGGTCGCCCGTGAGCAGAAAGTCGCCGGCGTATTTCTTTGCTGTGGCGTCTGCGTTGGCCCAGTATTGCAGCATCATGCACGGGTTCGGCCGGCGCACGCTGATGATTCCCGTGGTGCCGTTGGGTAAGACCTCGCCCCGCTCGTTGACGATGCGCACGTCGAAGCCTGGCGTCGCCTTGCCCATCGATCCCGGCAGGATCGGAAACAATTTTGAATTGTTGCCGACCACGAGGTTGCACTCGGTCTGGCCGTAGATCTCGTGCGCCTCGACGCCGAAGGTCCTGCGCACCCAGTCCAGCAATTCGCTGCCGAGCGACTCGCCGCCGGAGAAGATGCTGCGCAACCTGACGCCGTCATGCTTCACGCCCGCCTGCCGCATTAGCTTCAGCGCCGTCGGCGGCAGAAAGACGTTGCGCACCTTGTGGTCGGCCATCAGTTGCATGGCTTCGTGCGGATCAAACTTTTTCGCGCGATAACCGACCACGGGCGCGCCGTGATACCACGCCGGGAACAGCGCATCGAACAGCCCGCCAATCCACGCCCAGTCCGCCGGCGTCCACATCACGTCGCCGGGCTTCGGGAAGAAGTCGTGCGCCATCTCGACGTTCGGCAGATGGCCGAGCAGCACGCGGTGCGCATGCAGCGCGCCTTTGGGATTCCCTGTCGTGCCCGAGGTGTAGATGATGATGGCGGGATCGTCGGCCGCGGTGTCGACGGTCGTGAAATCGCCGGATGCGATCTCGATAGCCTGCCAGAACGATTTGGCCCCGGCCGGCGTCTCGCCACCGATGACGTAGACGGTCTGCAGATCCGGCAACCGCGCGCGAACCTTGCTGAGCTTCTCCCAACCGCCCTGATCGGTGACGACAGCTTTCGCGCCGGAATTGCCGAGCCGGAATTCCAGCGCATCCTCGCCGAACAGCATGAACAGCGGCACCGATACGAGGCCGGAGCGGAACGCGGCGAGATGGGCCAGCGGCAATTCCAGCGACTGCGACAGGAACACGCCGACGCGGTCGCCGCGCGTGAGGCCATCGGCCTTCAGCACATTGGCGAAGCGGCGGGAGTAATCGCGGAGCTGATCGAAGGTCGTGTTGGTGACGCTGCCGTCCTCGTCGCGATAGATCAACGCCAGCCTGCCCGACTCGTCGGCGTGCCGGTCGCACGCGGCGGTCGCAATATTGAACCGCGCCGGCACCTCCCAGTGGAAGTCGCGATAGAGTTTGTCGTAGTCGGAGGTTTCGGTGAGCATGAAGGTGCTTTCTCTCTTCACCTCGCCCCGCTTGCGGGGAGAGGTCGAAGGCTGAGCGTAGCGAAGCCTTCGGGTGAGGGGCAATTGCTACGAATGACGAGAGAGCCCCTCACCCGCTCGCCAAGAGCTCGCGACCTCTCCCCGCAAGCGGGACGAGGTAAGAAAGAACTGGCCTAACCCGTCAGCGCGGCCTTCACGAGACCGCTGGCCTTGCCGAAATCCATCTGGCCCGCGTACTTCGCCTTCAGCGCACCGATCACCTTGCCCATGTCCTTGATCCCGGCGGCGCCGGTCTCCGCGATGGTCGCAGCGATGGCGGCCTTCACGTCGTCGTCGGACATCTGCTTCGGAAGATACGCGGAGATCACCAGAATTTCCGCACGCTCCTGCGCGGCCAGTTCCTCGCGGCCGCCCTTTTCGTAGAGCTCGACCGATTCCTGACGCTGCTTGATCATCTTCTGGAACAGGCCGAGCAGATCACCATCGGCCAGCGGCGGCTTGCCTTGCCCGCGCGCCTCGATATCGGCGTTCTTGATGGTCGAGTTGACCATGCGCAGCGTGGAGAGTTTTCGCTCGTCCTTGGCCTTCATCGCCTCCTTGACGGCGGTGTTGATGTCATCGCGCAGCATGGTGATCTCCTCTCGCAGCGCGTCACGCCGCCTTGTTTGCCGTCCCCGATGTAAGGCGTTCGCGGCGGTCCGACAACTACATCTGCATCCAGCCCGTCAACGCAGCGGCGGTGGCCTCGGGTCGCTCCGCCTGCGGGCAATGACCGCAATCGGACAAGATCGTGAGTTTCGCGTCCGGAATACCGTCAGCCATTTCCTTCGAGAGCGAATTGGGAATGAGCTGGTCGTCGTCCCCGGACAGCACGAGCGTCGGGCATCTGATGGTCGCCATGACAGGCCGCGAGTCGACCCGCGCGATGATCGCGGTCTGATTGTTGATGAACCCATCCGGGCCGACATCGTCGCCCATGTCGTGGATCAGCTTGCGGATCGCGGCGTCGCCGCCGCGCGCGCGATGCACCAGCAGCGGAAACTGCTCGTCGAGCACCTCATGAAACGCGCCGGCCCTTGCGCGGGCCATGAAGCCGCGCCGCCGTTCGGTGATCTCGGGCGTATCGGGCCGCGCCTGCGTATTCACCAGCGCAAGCCTCGCGACACGATCCGGCGCCTGCCGCATGATTTCGAAGGCGATGTAGCCGCCCATCGAGTGCCCGGCGAGCGCAAACCGCGGCGGCGCCTCCGCCAGAATCCGGCGCGCGATCGCGCCCATGCTGTCGTCGCGGATATGGTTTGCGACCGTGACGGGGCCGAAGCGCCACAGCGGACCGATCACCGGTTCGTAGATTCGCGACGAGCATCCAAGGCCCGGAATCAGCAACACCGGCATACGATCCAACATGACTGCCCCTTCAAACGGCTGAATTTTCAGAAAATTTCGTTGCGCCGCTGCGTCACAGATTAAAATTCCCGGGCAGCCTGTCAAATCGCCAACCGGGGTGTGAATCCGGCTGTTCCGGCTTTGACGCGGCGCGGTGGCGGGTCTATGTGATGGGTTCATGACCACATCAGAAAACGCTTCAGCCTGGCCGGACCTCAAACCGACCGCGCTTCTCGTGCTGGCCGATGGCACCGTGCTCGAAGGTTTTGGCCTTGGCGCGGAAGGACAGGCGGTCGGCGAAGTCTGCTTCAACACCGCGATGACCGGTTATGAGGAGATCCTCACCGATCCCTCCTATGCCGGCCAGCTCATCACCTTCACCTTCCCGCATATCGGCAACGTCGGCACCAACGACGAGGACATCGAAACGGTGAACATGGCGGCGACGCCGGGCGCGCGGGGCGTGATCCTGCGCACCGCCATCACCGATCCCTCGAACTACCGCGCGGCGAAGCATCTCGACCAGTGGCTGCGCGCGCGCGGCATCATCGGCATTTCCGGCATCGACACCCGCGCGCTGACCGCGCTGATCCGCGGCAAGGGCATGCCGAACGCCGTGATCGCGCACGCGAAGAATGGCCAGTTCGATCTGCACGGCTTGAAGGAAGAGGCCCGCGAGTGGCCCGGCCTCGAAGGCATGGACCTCGTGCCGATGGTGACATCCGCCCAGCGCTACACCTGGGATGAAACACCGTGGGTCTGGGACAAGGGTTTTGGGCGCCAGGACAAGCCGGAATTCAACGTGGTCGCGGTCGACTACGGCATCAAGCGCAACATCCTGCGCCTGCTCGCCGGCGAAGGCTGCAAGATCACGGTCGTTCCCGCGACCACATCGGCGGAAGACATTCTGGCGATGAAGCCGGATGGCGTGTTCCTGTCGAACGGTCCTGGCGATCCCGCCGAGACCGGCAAGTACGCGGTGCCCGTGATTCAGAAGGTGATCGAGTCGGGCACGCCGACCTTCGGCATCTGTCTCGGCCACCAGATGCTCGGTCTCGCGGTCGGCGCCAAGACCAAGAAGATGCATCAGGGCCATCACGGCGCCAATCATCCGGTGAAGGACGAGACCACCGGCAAGGTGGAGATCACCTCCATGAACCACGGTTTCGCCGTGGACGAGGCGACGCTGCCGAAAGGCGCCAAGCAGACCCATATCTCGCTGTTCGACGGCTCGAACTGCGGCATCGAGATCGAAGGCAAGCCGGTATTCTCGGTGCAGTATCACCCCGAGGCGTCACCCGGCCCGCGCGATTCGCACTATCTGTTCAAGCGCTTTGCGGATTTGATGCGCGAGAAGAAGCGGGCGTGAATTGTCGCGAAGCGTCATCCTGAGGTGCGAGGGCGAAGCCCGAGCCTCGAAGGATGGCCACATCGTCATGTCCATCCTTCGAGGCTCGCCCAAGCATGCGATGCAAGTGCATCGCAGTGCTCGCACCTCGGGATAGCGGCCGTGCTGCGAGAATTTCAAATGGATGACATCAGCAATCGTCCCGTCTCCTTCGGCCTCACCCCTCCCGACGTGCTGGCGTCGATGAGCGGCCTCGATTTCCTGCGCAGGATGTTTTCAGGCGAGCTGCCGCACGCCACCATGATGCAGCAGGTCGGCTTCACGCGCGGCAGCGCCGATCCGGGCGTCGTGGTGTTTCAGGCGATTCCCGGGCCGCAGCATTACAATCCGATCGGCAGCGTCCATGGCGGCTTCGCCGCGACGCTGCTGGATTCCGCGATGGGCTGCGCGGTGCAGTCGATGCTGCCGGCAGGCAGCGGCTACACCACGCTCGAATTCAAGGTCTCGCTGATCAAGGCGATCACGGCGGATACCGGCGAGGTGCGCGCAGAGGGCCGCGCGCTCAATGTCGGCCGCCGCGTCGGCACCGCGGAAGGCCGCCTACTGGACGACAAGGGGCGGCTGCTCGCGCATGCCACCACAACCTGCCTCGTCTTTGAATTCCCGAAAGGCGGCCCACGCGGAACGTAACCCGCCCGGGACCGTTAAATCCTCACATATTCAGTCTGGAGGATCATCATGTCGGCGGTTCGCGGCGACATCAAACCACGCACGTTCGTGTTCGAGGATGATGGCCTCATTCCCAACAGCGTGCTTCCGCTCGTGCTCTATCGCGATGCGATCGATACGCTGAATGGCGATCCCGAAAGCGCGATCGAGAGCGTTTTCAGCCGCAACGGCTGGGGCGGACTGTGGCGCAATGGAATCTATGACTATCAGCACTACCACGCCACCGTGCACGAGGTGCTCGGCGTTGCGCGTGGCCATGCGCTGGTGCTGTTCGGCGGCGAACGCGGCGCGGCGCTTCAACTCTCCGCCGGCGACGTCGCCATCCTTCCCGCAGGCACCGGCCACAAATGCCTGTTCGCCAGTCACAATCTTCGGGTGATCGGCGCGTACCCGCCGGGCCCGGATATGCACGTCACGCTGCCGACCTACGACAACCATCGCAAGGCGCTGCAGCTAATTCCCGCCGTGCCGCGGCCCGAAACCGATCCGGTGTTCGGGCGCGCGGGCGGGTTGACCGCTCTCTGGACGTCAGGCGCCGCGAGCTAGTCTGCGATAGTCAATCGGCGATGCCGGCATCCGGCGGATCGATGCCGAGTGCGGTCGCAAGCGAGATCAGATGATCCTGCTCCTCGAGGAGGATGCCCCGCAGGCTCTCGGCAATCGCAAATTCGTTCAGTTCCTCCGCCTGGCGCACCCGGCGCCGATACTGGCGAATCGTTTCCTTCTCGTTCGCCAGATCGAACTTCAGCATGTCCTCCGCCTTCTCGGAGGTCTTGACCGGCTTCGGCGTCACCGACGGCATGCCACCGAGATAATCGATATGGTTGGCGACCTTGAGCGCATGCGCCAATTCCTCGCCGGCATGGACCGCCAGTTCATCCGCGATGTTCATGTACGCCGCGCCCTTCAGCACCTGCGAATAGTTCACATAGGCAATGATCGCCTGATACTCACGTGACAGGTCTTCGTTCAGGCCTTCGATCAACTGCTTGCGGGTGACGTTTGACGAACTGGACTTTGACATGAATTCTCCTGTCGTACGCGGTTGCCTAAATGATGCTCTTCTTCCGGAAATCGTGGGACGGAGGTCCGTCCAGGCCGGCGGCATCGAGACGAAAACATCTCTCCGGCGCTGCGATCCGGACCAATCCTCGTTTTGTGAAAGCCCTGCTTTCGCGGAATTCGCGTTCCCTTATCCCGCAAAGCACTCCACATCCAAGCAACGCGCCGCTATAACGCCGGTTCCACGTAACGGAACAAAAGATCATCGGACCGTCCATGGATGACTGGATCGACTACTACGATTCCACGCACACGATTTACGTGAGCAAGCTGCACCGCGACGTGCACTTCGAGACGATAGCCGGGGACATCATCGGCTACATCGCATCGAAGGATTCCGTCGTGCTGGACTATGCCTGCGGCGAGGCGCTTTCCGCCGAGCGGGTGGCCGATGCCTGCGGCCGGCTGATCCTCGCCGAGCCTGCGCCGGGCGTGCGCGGCCGGCTGGTGGCTCGGTTCGCGCCCAACACGAAGATCCGGGTGCGCTCGCTGGACGAACTCCGCCACATGGACGAAAAATCCGTCGATCTCGCGGTGATGAATTCCGTCGCCCAGTACATGACGCCGGATGAACTCGATACGGCCTTTGCGATCCTCCGCCGTCTGCTGAAACCCGCAGGGCGTCTGGTGCTCGGCGATATCCTGCAGCCGAATGTCGGAATGTCCGGCGACGTGATCGCGCTGCTCCGCTTCGCGGGCAAACATGGCTTCGTGAAGGACGCACTGTGGGGACTGGCCCGCACCGCCCTGTCCGACTACCGCCAGCTTCGCAACAAGATCGGCCTGCAGCGCTATAGCGAGGCCGAGATGCTGGCCAAGCTCGACGCTGCCGGCTTCACGGCCTCGCGGGCGCCTAAAAACATCGGCCACAACCCCTCGCGCATGACCTTCGTGGCGCGGCTTGCTTTTGAACGCGCACGAGGTTCGGATGCATAGCGGCAATCGTTAACGTTAAGGTTCATTAAGACTCGCCGGGCGCCGATTGTTGCGGAATATTACTGACGGCCCGGTGGCGGAAGTCCTACGCGGGAGCTGTGCAAAGCTTTTTATCCTGGTTCAAGTCCAGGCTGGGCCTCCAACTTTCTTCTCTTCAAAATTCAACGCAACGAGTCCTGAGGCTGATGCAACAGGACACGGCTTGCGCTGCGCGCGAAAGAAAAAGCCCGCAGATCGCGGGCTTCTCCTGTGACCTCACCAGCGACGCCAGTGACGGTGATGCCAGTGACCCCACCGATGGAACCGCGGCGGACCGTAGTAGCCGTAGGCCCGATAGACGCGGCGATTGGGTACGCAGCGGCCCCACCCGTTGATGTGCCAGCCGGGGCCGCAGCGCCAGCCAACCTGCGTGACGGCGCCGCTCGCGTCATGCATCGGCGCGACAGGCATCGCCTGAGCTGACGCGATGCCGAGACCTGCGGCGAAGGCGATAGAAGCCAGGAGCTTCGAAGCCGAGAGTTTCATGGTCCTTCCCTCTTCTGGTGCAGAAAGTGAAATCTCATCGCATTACGACTGAATGCGCGATGAAGGACCTCGTCGGATTTCTGCCTCAGTCCAGCCTCTGTCGTTCCCAATTTCGCGACGCGAGCAATTGCCGAAGTCCTGCCAAGTGAAGTCCTGCAAGTTAAGCGCTTCGCAGCACCACCGTTCCGCTCAACGGATATCTTTGACGTGGAAAATGCTGCGCTTGCCGCACACCTCGCACTTCACCCCGAAATCCTCGCGGATGCGTTCGGGATTGCGGACCTCGATCGCGCTCCTGCAGTTCGGGCACGTGACATGCATGGTCCGAGTCTGAAGCCGTTGCTGCGCCATCGTCATCACCTCCATGACGACGCAACGTTCATCCGTCCGGATCGTTCGCACCTGCGCAAATTGGAATCGAATGATCGGCAAGTTGCGCTTTTGGCGACACGCAAATGACAACGGCCGCAGATGACTGCGGCCGTTGGTTTTGATGGAGCGGATTCGATGAATCGAACATCGGTCTGCGGCCTGGAAGCCCCGGCTTTGCCACTAAGCTAAACCCGCATGAGACGTTGGTAGCACGTCGCGGTTCCCCTACACGCGCCGATTACAATTAACGTTACAATGAGCGAGCGCTCGACGCGGGCGGAATATTTGCGATGATGTCTGCGGCCCGGTGGCGGAAGTCTACGCGGGAGCTGTGCAAAGCTTTCTATCCTGGTTCAAGTCCAGGCTGG
>JBQCIZ010000222.1:0-5209 GCA_051953235.1 Nitrobacter sp.
CAGCGCGGCTTTCTTCTCGAGATAATTTTGCGCACGCAGTGTTCCGATGCGCCGGCCGCGCAGGATCACCTGCGCGCCGGTATCGGTCTCGGGCTTCAGCAGCACCGGGTTCATGTGAACGCTCGGCGGCAAGCGTGCGGCGCGCGCCTGCACCGCCTGCGCGCGGCCGATCTCGCCGCCATCGACGGTGATAGCCGCGTTGTTGGACATGTTCTGCGGCTTGAACGGCGCGACCTTCAATCCCCGCCGCACCAGCACGCGTGCCAGACCCGCCACCAGCGTTGACTTGCCGGCATTGGAGCCGGTAGCCTGGATCATCAGCGCGGGCTTGGGGCGAGGCATTGTCAGCCGATTCGCAACGCGGGGTCATTCCGGACGGCTTGCAACGCAAGCCGATCCGGAATCCAGAGGCGATGGAAGGGAGATTCCGGGTTCGCACCTTCGGTGCGCCCCGGAATGACGGAGAGAGACGTTTCGTGTTGCATCAAAACTCGATGCCCTTTTGCCCTTTGATGCCCTGCCGGAACGGATGTTTGACCAGCGTCATTTCGGTGACGAGGTCGGCCATCTCGATCAACTCCGGCTTGGCGTTGCGCCCGGTGATGACGACGTGCTTGTCGGCGGGTTTTTCCTCGCGCAGGAAAGTCACGATCTCCTCGATCGGCAGATAGTCGTAGCGCAGCACGATGTTGAGTTCATCGAGCAGCACGAGGCGATGGCGCTCGTCGCGGATCAGTTCTTTCGCGCGCTCCCAGCCCTTGCGCGCGGCGGCGATGTCGCGCTCGCGGTCCTGCGTCTCCCAGGTAAAGCCTTCGCCCATGATGTGCAGCGTCACCATTTCAGGGAATTTCGCCAGCAGCCGCGCCTCGCCGGTGTCCCATTTCTCCGATTTGGTGAACTGCACGACAGCCACCGGCATGTCGTGACCGATGTGGCGGAACACCATGCCGAGCGCGGCGGAGGTCTTGCCCTTGCCGGTGCCGGTGTTGACGATCAGCAGGCCCTTCTCGCCGGATTTGGTCGCCATGATCTTGTCGCGTGCCGCCTTGTGCTTGCGCGCCTTCTCGGCATGGCGGGCGTTCTCGTCTGCGTCGGAACGGGGCAGGTCGGTCATGCGGCAGTCTCCCGGCTGGCAGGTTGAGATAGCAACTCGGCGATCAGGTTGCGCGCGCTGTTCGAGCGGGGCGTCCATAATCCCCGACGGATCGCTTCATCGAAACGGGCGGCGGTTTCGCGCAAGGCAGCCGGATTGGCTTCGGCCATGAAATCGCGCACGCGGGAATCTTCCAGATAGGCGGCGAACAGCTGATCGAAATGATGGTTGCCGACGGCGTCGGTCGAGGCGGCGAATCCGAACAGATAGTCGACGGTGGCGGCGATTTCGAACACGCCCTTGTAGCCGTGGCGCATCACGCCCGCGATCCATTTCGGACTGGCGGCGCGGCCGCGCACCACGCGCGAGATTTCATGCGATAGGTTGCGCGCCACCGGCGCTTCCGGCCGTGACGTATCGAGATGCGCGACGCGCGGCGCGCGGCCGCGCAGGCTCTGCACCGTGCCCGCCAGTCCTCCGATGAATTGATAGTAGTCGTCGGAATCGAGAATATCATGCTCGCGGTTGTCCTGTGCGTGCGCCACCAGATCGGTCTGCGCCAGCCGCTCAGCGAACAGGTCGCGCGCCGCTTCGCCTTCGAGGCCGCCGCCATAGGAGTAGCCGCCCCAGGCAAGATAGGCGTCGGCGAGATCACCGCGAGTCTCCCAGCCGCTTTCGTCGATCAGTGCCTGCAGACCCGCGCCGTAAGCGCCTGGTTTCGAGCCGAACACACGCGTGGTCGCCTGCCGCCGCGCCTGCGCGGAAGGAATGCCATTCGTTTCCAGTGCGCGCATCGTCGCCCGTGCGTGGGCTGCGATCGGATTGGCGTCGTTGGGTTCGTCGAGGTCGGCGATGGCGCGGATGGCGCTGTCGATCAGGTCCATCTGGGTCGGGAAGGCGTCGCGGAACAGGCCGGAGACGCGCAGGGTGAGATCGATACGCGGGCGCTTCAGTTCGGAAAGCGGAATGACGGCAAACCCGGTGACGCGGCCGGTGGCCTCGTCCCACAGCGGACGTGCGCCGACCAGCGCCAGCGCCTGAGCGACGTCATCGCCGCCGGTGCGCATGTTGGCGGTGCCCCAGGCCGAGAGCGCGATGGATCGTGGCCATTCGCCGGTCTCCTGCCAGTGATGCTCGACGAGGCGTTCGGCGGCGAGGCGGCCGATCCGCCATGCCGAGGGCGTCGGCACCGCGCGCACGTCCACTGCGAAGAAGTTGCGGCCGGTCGGCAGCACGTCGGGCCGCCCGCGCGTCGGCGCGCCGGAGGGTCCGGGGGCGACGAAGCGTCCGTCGAGGCCGCGCAGCAGGGCGGCGATTTCGGCCTCGCCGCTGGCGTCGATGGATGGGGTTAGTCTTGTGCGAATCCATTCGAGAACCGAGCCGGTCGCCGTCCATCCCGGATCGCATGAGATATCTCCGCTGACGAGCCTCAGCGCCAGCAACTCGATCCGTTCGACGGTGTCGCCGTGGGTGCGCCACGGCACATCGCTCATCGCAGCAAGTACGGTTGGGCGAAGTCCTTCATGCGGTTCGGCGAGATCACGTGCCAGCGGATCGAAACCTTCAAGCCCAAGATCGGCAGCGAGCGCGCGATGCAGCGAGGCATCCTGCGGCCGCGTCTCCGAGCGCGGCAGTCGCGCGATCGAGACCAGCAGGTCATTGCGCTGAGCGTTCGGCGGCGTTCGGCCGAACACGTGCAATCCGTCGCGGATCTGCATTTCCTTGAGGTCGCACAGATGCGCGTCGAGCGCGCGCAACGCGTCGAACGTCGGCATGTCAGGCGCAAGCGCGATGTCGGCGTCCATGCGGCCGGCGCGCGCCAGCGAGACCACATCCTCGGCGATCACGCGCGCGCGCTTCGGATCGAGGTCGGCAGCCATGGCGTATTCGTCGATCAAGGATTCCAGTCGCGCCAGATCGTCGTGCAGTTCGGCGCGGGTCATCGGCGGCGTCAGGTGATCGACGATCACGGCCGCCGTACGGCGCTTGGCCTGAATGCCTTCGCCGGGATCGTTGACGATGAAGGGATAAAGATGTGGCAGGGGCCCCAGGATCGCGTCGGGCAGACAGGATGCCGAGAGGCCTGTGCTCTTGCCGGGAAGCCATTCCAGATTGCCGTGCTTGCCGAGATGGATCATCGCATGCGCGCCGAAGTCGCGGCGCAGCCAGAGATAGAAAGCAAGGTAGTGATGCGGCGGCACCAGATCGGGATCGTGATAGGTGCTTTTGGGATCGATGTTGTAGCCGCGCGCCGGCTGGATGCCGACAACGGCATTGCCGAAGCGATGCAGGCCGAGGCGGAACGCGCCGCCAGCCACATGCGGATCGTCGGCTGGTGAACCCCACCGCGCGGTGATCACGCTTTGCACGACGTCCGGCAAGGTTGCGAACGCGGCCTCGTAACCGGCGAGCGGCCATGTCACACCGCCTTCGCGCGAAGCGCGATCCGCGAGCGCGTTGGTCGGGCCGTCCTGCAAAAGCCGCATCACCGTCGCGGCATCGCGTGGTGCATTACCGGTCTCGAAACCGGCCGCGCGCATCGCATCGAGAATGACGATCAGGCTTTCCGGCGTGTCGAGCCCGACGCCATTGGCGAGGCGGCCGTCGCGGTTGGGATAGTTGGCGAGCACGATGGCCGTGCGGCGGTGCTGAATGGATGTTCGCCGCAGCGTCGTCCATGCTGCCGCGAGATCGGCGGTGGCCGCGACGCGATCGGGCACGGGAGCATAGACCGTCGGCGCGAAGCCGCTCGTCGTGACATCGCCGCGCTGCTTGAACGCGACGGCGTGGGCGAAGATGCGGCCGTCCACTTCGGGCAGCACCACGTGCATGGCGAGATCGCGCGGAGACAGTCCGCGCGACGATGCCTCCCAATGCGCTTGCGACGTGCCGGCCAGTGCCACCTGCAGGATGGGGCAATCGAACGCGGCGAGCGCGCCGGCGTCGTCGTCGGCCGTTGCCGTCGCGAACGCGGTGGCGTTGACGATGACATCGGGCGGATGCGCCGCCAGCGCCGTACGCAGGAAGGCTAGCGACCGTTCGTTCTTCAGCGAGGTGATGAAGATCGGGACCGGAGTGAGGCCCCTGTCATCGAGTGCCCTGCACAGCGCGGCGATCGGCGCCGTATCCGCGCCCGCGACCAGCGCGCGATAGAACAGCACTGCGGCCTTGGGGCGATGGTCGGATTTGGGTTCATGCGGCCAGAAGCCGGCTGACGGCATCGGCCGTGGCTGCGAAGGCTCCTCGCAACGGCCGATCAGGTGCGCGGCATATTGCAGGGCGAGCCGGGCATTGTCGGCGCCGCCTTCCTTGCAATAGTGCCAGAGCCGTCGGGTCGCATCGGCATCGAGCGTACTGCGCGCGGCGAGGTCGGCATTCCAGTTCATCTCGCCGGGCAGGCAGGCGAACAGCGCGCCACGCCGCAGCGCGTCGCCGCGCAGGCTGTCGACGCCATGCGGCCAGTAGCTGAGGCCGCCGAGCATGCGCAGCACCACGATCTTGGCATCGCGCAGCGTGCGTTCGACATAGAGATCGACCGAAGCCGGATGGCCGAGCGCCAGCAGGTTGGTGAAGCGCACGCTCGGAAAATTTTCAGGCAGCGTCGCGTGCGCCGCGCTGAACGCCGCGAGGTCGCTGTCGGCGGCGGAGAGCACGACGATCTCGGCAGTCTCCTGCCCGAGGTCGCGGGCAACATCGCCGTCGTCGATCACTCCGCTATCGTCGAGCTTCAGATGCATGGGAAATACTCTCTGTTGCCTCGCACTGCGTCATCCTGAGGTGCGCGTTCTTGCGCGCCTCGAAGGATGAGCCACAATTTGCGGGTCCGTCATCCTTCGAGGCTCGCCGAAGGACGGCTCGCACCTCAGGATGACGACACATTCGCATCACCCTGCCAATGCGCGACGCGCAGCGTCGGCATCGAAACCTTTCAAACCGATCACAACCAGATGCTCGGCCTGTTTGACGTCAGGGCGGCCGAACGACAGATCGACGCGGCCGCCGACCCCCTGCACCACGACAGGCGCAGGCTTGCCGTCGATCCTCGCGTGTCCCTTGACGCGCAGCACGCCGGCAAGACCCAGCGCATCGGCGATCCGCGTGCGCATAACGTCGATG
>JBQCIZ010000223.1:0-5110 GCA_051953235.1 Nitrobacter sp.
GATCGTCAGGCCCGGACGTGATCCGGGCATCCATCGTCTTCGAATCGTGGATCGCCGCGTCAAGCCCGGCACCGGCAATGATGGCTAGAACCTGAGCCCTCGCAACGGCTAATGCCGAACATTGGGGAGCGTTTGCATAACGTGTCAGTCGGCCAATGGCCGATGACTAAAAAGTCGGCCGGGCGTTGATCGTGAATCTGGCCGCGACTCATCCCATGACCTATCTTCGCAACACCATGACAAAGACAGGACAGGTCGAGTCCCTAACGCCGGCGCCTTCAGACAAGGCCGCCGCTTTGGCGCTGACGCCCGTTTCACGTGAAACGGAGGCGCGGCTGGACGCCTATGTGGATCTGTTGATTCAGTGGCAGGCCAAGACCAATCTCGTCGCGCCCTCGACATTGCCGCAGCTCTGGACCCGGCATATCGCGGATTCGCTGCAGCTCTTGGCGCTCGCGCCTCACGCAAAACGCTGGACCGATTTCGGCAGCGGTGGCGGATTCCCCGGCGTGGTGCTGGCCTGCGCCCTGGCCGACGTGGAGGGCGCACGGATCGACCTGGTCGAGCGCAACGCCAAGAAGGCCGCTTTCCTGCGCGAGGCGATCCGCGTCACCGGCGCGCCCGGCGTCATCCACCTGACGGATATCGGGGATTATGTGGATAGGTCCGACGGCATCATCGATTGCGTGACCGCGCGGGCGCTGGCGCCGCTACAGATATTGCTCGGCTTTGCCGAACCTCTCGTGAAACAACGCGCCAAGGCGCTGTTTCTCAAGGGTCAAGATGTAGAGGCCGAATTGACGGAAGCTACTAAATATTGGAATATTGAGCCCCGCCTCCATCCCAGCCGCACCGGCGGACACGGCTGGATCGTCGAACTCGACCGGATCGAGCGGCGCCACAATCCTCCGTCAAAGTAAGCATGGCGTGTCATGACCGTAATTGATGAGATTTATCAAGGGGATAAGACGTCTACGCCGCCGCCTCATCCTCGGATCATTTCGCTCGCCAACCAGAAAGGCGGCGTCGGCAAGACCACGACCGCGATCAACCTCGGCACAGCATTGGCGGCGATCGGCGAGCGTGTCCTGATCGTCGATCTCGATCCGCAGGGCAACGCCTCCACCGGCCTCGGCATCGACCGGCGCAACCGCAACGTCTCGACCTACGACGTGCTGGTCGGCGAAGCGCCGCTGCGCGAGGCGGTCGTACCGACCGCGGTGCCGCGCCTGCATATCGCGGCATCGACCATGGACCTTTCCGGTCTCGAACTCGAGCTCGGCACCACCAAGGATCGCGCGTTCCGTTTGCGCGATGCCATCGCCGCGTTGAACACCAACGTCACGCCGGAATCCGACTACACCTACGTGCTGATCGACTGCCCGCCGTCGCTCAATCTTCTCACCGTCAACGCCATGGCGGCGTCGGACGCGATCCTCGTTCCCCTGCAGTGCGAGTTCTTCGCGCTCGAAGGTCTGTCGCAACTACTGCAGACAGTCGAGCAGGTACGCTCGACGCTCAATCCGAATCTCTCGATCCACGGCATCGTGCTGACCATGTTCGACTCGCGCAACAACCTGTCGAACCAGGTGGTCGCCGACGTGCGCCAGTTCATGGGCTCGAAGGTCTACGACACCATGATCCCGCGCAACGTGCGTATTTCGGAAGCGCCGTCCTACGGCAAGCCGGTGCTGGTCTACGATCTCAAATGCACGGGCAGCGAGGCGTACTTGAAACTCGCGACCGAAGTGATCCAGCGCGAGCGCGAGCTGCGCACGCATTAGGGAAGTATCGGCAAGTGCATTGACTGTCACCCGTCATTGCGAGCGCAGCGAAGCAATCCAGAAGACCACTGACGAAGACTGGATTGCTTCGTCGCTTCGCTCCTCGCAATGACGGATAGAAGCGGTCCAAACCGCGGACTTAGGCTTGTTCAATCTGGAGTGTTCTGCGTGAATCCAAGGGAGCTGGCGATGGCCGACGAAGCGCGTTCGCGACTGGGCCGCGGTCTTGCAAGTCTGATCGGTGACGTTGGCGGCGAGGCCGCGCATGTCGATCGCCCGCGCGCGCAGCGCAAGGTGCCGATCGAATTCCTGAAAGCCAATCCGCGCAACCCGCGCCGCGCATTTTCAGATGCCGAGCTCGGCGAACTCTCCGATTCGATTCGGCAGCACGGCGTGATCCAACCGATCGTGGTGCGTCCGGTGAAGGGTACGCAGGATCGCTACGAGATCATCGCTGGCGAGCGCCGCTGGCGTGCGTCGCAGATGGCGGGACTGCATGAGGTGCCGATCGTTCCGGTCGACGTCAGCGACGCGGTCGCGCTCGAGTTCGCCATCATCGAGAACGTGCAGCGCGAAGACCTCAACGCGATGGAAGAGTCGCAGGGCTATCACGCGCTCGCCAACGATTTCAAACACAGCCAGGACGAAATCGCGAAGCTGGTCGGCAAGAGCCGCAGCCACATCGCCAACATGATGCGGCTGACGAAACTGCCCGCCGACGTGCAGGCGCTGATCGCGTCCGGAGATTTATCGGCAGGTCATGCCCGGGCGCTGATCGGCGTCCCCGATCCGTCCGCAGCCGCGAAGCGCATCGTCGCGGAAGGCCTCAACGTGCGGCAGGCCGAGGCGCTGGCGCACGAGGAGGGTGTGCCGGAACGCAAGCCGCAGAAGGCGCGTGCCGGCAAGGGGCAAAAGGATCCGGATACGCTCGCGCTGGAAAAGCGCGTCAGCGACGCGCTCGGTCTCGCGGTGACCGTGGATCACAAAAATCCCGGCGGCGTCGTACAAATCCGCTACCGCGACCTCGACCAACTCGACGAGATTTTGAAGCGTCTGGATTCGAAAGGGTAAGCCGTCATCCTCAGGTGCGAGGGCGGAGCCCGAGCCTCGAAGGATGACAGTACCGCGTGGCGCATCCTTCGAGACGCGCGCAAGTCGGCAGCGCAATTGCGCGCCTGTGCGCGCTCCTCAGGATGACATTTCCTGCGTGGGGACTTTATCCCCTTCTCCGCGCATTCGCCGCGATCGACATCAGCGCGCGCTGGGCGATGACGGCGGCAAGCGACGACTGCTTGCGCACGTCGAGCGCGGCGGTGGCGAGCTGATCCATCACTTGCACGAGCCGGGTGGCGCTGAAATTGCGCAAGGCCGTTTCCACCACATTCTTGCGCGAAAAGTGCAGCCGCGGAAATCCGTTCTCTGCCGCGCTGGATACGGATGCGCCGCCCTCCATCAAAAGCGCGGCCTTGTGCAAGGCGGCGACCTGGCGCTGTGCAGCGGAGATGATGAGACCAGGATAGGTGCCGGCGATCAGGGCCTTGGCGAATTCGCTTTCGACCATGGCCGGTTGTCCGGCAAAGGCTCCGTCGACAATGGGATCGAGCTTGAAATCCGATGCATCGGAAACGACAGCCATCACGTCGTCGAGCGTGATCTCGCGTTGCCCATGGGCGTAGAGCACGATCTTGCGCAGCTCGTTGCGCGACGCCTGCCGGTCGCCTCCGAGCAGCGACATCAGCGTGGCGCGGGCATCCTGTGCGATCTTCAGGTTGGATAGGCGCAATTCGTCGTCGATCAGTTTGGCGAGATCGCGTTCGGTGTCGGGATAGCAGGCGATCGCAACGGCATTCTTCGCGCGCTCGCAGATCTTGCGCAGCGGGGCTTCCGGCCGCAACTCGCCGGCTTCGATCACGATGCGGCAATCCTTGATCGGGGAATCCGTCAGGGTCTCGACACCGCTGGCAAAGCTGCGGGAGCCTGCCTTGACCCGAATGGCGCGGCGGCCGCCGAACAGCGGCACCGTCATGGCTTCGTCGACGAGGCGCGAAGGTTCGGCCGCGAGTTCGTCGCCATCGAGCCGCACCAGCGAAAACGGATCGTTGGGATCGTCAACGGCGGACGCCATGAGGGCGTCGGCACGCTCGCGCACCAGACCGGAATCGGGACCATAGAGCAGGATGATGGGCCGTCCGGGATCAGGCCGGGCGAGAAAGCTGTCGATGTCTTTTCCGCGCAGCGCGACCATTCGCCGGCGATCAGGTGCCGGCGTAGAAGAAGGCCGCGAGCCGGGTGTTGATGTTATCGGCGATTTCCTGCGCGGCGCGGTCCTCCGCATCGCGGAAGGCGCGGGCGCGGGCGAACCGCTGGAGCTGACCCGGAATATCGTAGGAGGTGCGGGCGAACGTGTTCGAACTCAACACCGTCTTGCCGGTGGCAACCTCGATCAATTGATAGCTTGCGTCGATGCCGTAGCTCTCATTGGAGGGCAGGGCGGTGGCCGGATCGAGGATCAGCGTCGAGCGGGTGGTGCTGAAGCGGATCTTGAGCTGATGCGTCGGCGGCATGCCGGTCGGACCGCCGTAAAGCTTGAACGCGAGGGCGTTGCGGATCGCCACGCCGATTCGTGCATCGCGAGACGCGTTGGGCACGTTGATCGGCAGCAGCTCCACGCCCATCAGCTTTTCGCGCAGGCCCGGGCTGTTGCTGCCGGCATTCTCGGCGTACATCGGATGGAAGCAGCCCGCGGTCAGCGCCGCCAGCACGGCAACGACGCTCAGCCGGGCCGCGATGCGGGCGCCGGCCCATGATCGAACCGGCCGAGCCGACAACCTACCCCACGACATTCACGATCCTCTGCGGGACAATAATGATCTTTCGGGCCGGCTTGCCGCCCAAGGCCTGTTTTACCGCATCGAGGGCCAAAACGGCAGCCTCAATTTCCGGATTCTGGGCACCGCTCGCCACCGTCACCTCGCCCCGCTTCCTGCCGTTGACCTGAACCGGCAGCGTGATGGTGTCTTCAACCAGCAAATCGCGCTCGATTTGTGGCCAGCGGGCTTCGGAAACGAGGCCGGTTTGCCCGAGCGCCTGCCAGCATTCCTCGGCTAGGTGCGGCATCATCGGGCTGAACAACTGGACCAGGATGATGGCTGCCTCGCGCAGGCTCCAGGCGAGGTCCGGCGCAAGGTCGGATTTGGTCGCGCCGCGGCCCAGGGTGTCGGCGAGCGTGTTGGTGAACTCGCGGATGTTGGCGAGGCAGACGTTGAAGTGCAGCCGCTCGATTCCCGTGGACACCTTGTCGAGCGCGCCGTGGGCCGCCTTGCGCA
>JBQCIZ010000224.1:0-5705 GCA_051953235.1 Nitrobacter sp.
CTGGTGTCGCGCTATCCGATCGTTTCCATTGAAGACGGCATGGCCGAAGACGACATGGACGGCTGGAAGGAACTGACCGACCTGATCGGATCGAAGTGCCAGCTCGTCGGCGACGATCTCTTCGTCACCAACGTGACTCGCCTTGCGGACGGCATCAAGAACGGCCGCGCCAATTCCATCCTGATCAAGGTCAATCAGATCGGAACGCTGACGGAGACACTCGCCGCCGTTGAGATGGCCTACAAGGCCGGTTACACGGCTGTCATGTCACATCGCTCCGGCGAGACCGAGGACTCCACCATCGCCGATCTCGCGGTCGCCACCAACTGCGGGCAGATCAAGACGGGATCGCTTGCGCGCGCCGACCGCACGGCGAAGTACAACCAGTTGCTGCGTATCGAGCAGCAACTCGGCACGCAGGCCAAATATGCGGGCAGGGCGGCGCTGAAGGCGTTGGCCTGACACAACAATCACAAGGCAGGGAGATTTGCGATGAGTGTCGAACACACCACAGGACTTCAACTTCGCTCCCTACTCAAAAAGAGCGGTGAACTTCAGGTCTCGCTGGAGCGGGTCGACGTGCCCGAGCCCGCCGCCGACGAGGTGGTGGTGCGGGTCGAGGCGACGCCAATCAATCCGTCCGACCTTGGTCTCCTGCTTGGACCCGCCGATCTCAAGACGGTCACCGTGTCGGGGACACCCACGCAGCCGGTGCTGACGGCGAAGGTGCCGGATGCCGCGATGAAGGCAATGGGCGGCCGCCTCGATGACTCGATGCCGGTCGGCAACGAGGGTGCGGGCACCGTGGTGAAGGCAGGGTCGTCTGCCGAAGCAAAAGCGCTGCTCGGCAAGACCGTGGCGATGATCGGCGGCGCCATGTACGCGCAGTATCGCACCATGAAGGTGCGCGACTGTCTGCCGCTTCCGGCGGGCGCGACGGCGGCGGATGGCGCGTCCTGCTTCGTCAACCCGTTGACCTCGCTTGGCATGGTCGAGACCATGAAGCGGGAAGGGCACAAGGCGCTGGTGCATACTGCGGCCGCATCGAACCTCGGTCAGATGCTCAACAAGATCTGCATCAAGGATGGCGTCGCGCTGGTCAACATCGTGCGGAGCAAGGAGCAGGCCGACATCCTGCGCAAGATCGGCGCGAAATATATCGTCGATTCCACGGCGCCGACGTTCATGGACGATCTGACCAACGCACTGGTCGAGACGGGCGCGACGATCGCCTTCGACGCCATCGGCGGCGGAAGGCTTGCTGGGCAAATCCTGACCTGTATGGAAGTGGCGGCCAACAAGACCGCAAAGGTCTACAGCCGCTACGGCTCAAGCGTGCACAAGCAGGTCTACGTCTACGGCAGCCTCGATCCCGGACCGATCGAGCTCAATCGCGCATTCGGCATGGCATGGGGCGTCGGCGGCTGGCTGCTGTTCCCGTTCCTGATGAAAATCGGCGCCGCCGATGGTGCACGCCTGCGCCAGCGTGTTGTCGACGAACTCAAGACCACCTTCGCGAGCCACTACACCCGGGTGGTGTCGCTACAGGAAGCGCTGCAGCCCGATAACGTCGCGGTCTACGCCAAGCGTGCGACCGGCGAGAAATTTCTCATCAATCCGAACAAGGCGAATTGATCTCCCGTCAAAGCTGCGGCAGAGAAATAAAACCGGCCGGTCACGGGTGTGGCCGGCCGGTTCGATTAGATTATTGCAGCGCGGATATTATTGCGTGCTCGCCGCAGAGACTTGCGCCGGCTTCGCTGGCCGCTTGATGTGTCTGCTTCCGCCCCCGACAGCCTGAAGCACGGCGGCGATCGCCTTGCGATGGAGGGCCTCGGCCTTGTCGATGACGAAGTGGTTGTACGCGCCGCTCTCGTCGACATTGCTGATCTTGCCGCGGAACCGCTTGCCGCCCTCAACCGGTTGGCCCCATGCGGTCGGCACATAGAAGTTGATCACCCGGTGCACGTTTGGGGGAACCGGCGCGGGTGAAGTCGGATCGAAATTCACGATCAGCGCCACAGGAATCTTGTTGTCGTTCAGCTTCCGCGCCAGCGAAATGGTCGTATCTGCGCCGTAGGAATGCCCCATCAGGATAATGGGCTGGTGGTCGCCCGCCCGGTATCTGGCGATGATGCTGTCGCCGAGCGACGACCAGGAGGTGTAGGAGATGGCTTCGGCGCTGACACCTACGGCTTCGAGTTTCGCAGCCAGTTCGTCCATGCCGAGCGAGAACACGTTCAGCAGGCCCCGCATCAGGTAGACGTGGCCAGGCCGATGCCGCGCGGCTGATGTTTGTGCATCGGCGGAACTCGGCAGCATTGTTCCGGCCGCAAGCAAGGCAAGAGCAGTCATTGCGGCGCATAGACCGCGTCGGGTGGACGGAAAAATCATCGACATCAATCGATTCCAGTTTAAATGGCGACTGTTACAGTATATTTCGCCTTCGTGTTCGCCCGTCAATTGTGCGCGCGTAAATCCTGTGTGTTGTGGTTGAAACGTCACATATCAGGGCTCGGCCAAGAATTTGACCTCATGGCCCGTTTTTAGGTTATCGTGTGCGCGGTTGGACGGCCGTGTGCCTGCCTGACCCAAGCACACACAAGACGGCAGTGAAAGTAAGGTGACGGGATCGGATGATCGCGCGTCGGCACGTTTTCCATATCGGCGGATACGACCCCATCACGCCTGAGCAGCAGCTTCATCGAGTCCGGCGGTCGCTGGCGGCATTCCAGCGGACCTGGGGCGTGAAAGCCGAGGTCGTCACGGATGTTCAGGCGACGCAGGTGAGTGCGTCCTGGGAGATCGAAGCCTCCGCGCCCAACTGGAAGACCCACACCACTTACGAAATGCTGCGCTGGGACGACCTGATCCTTGAGGATCATGACCGTGGCATGTGGTCGCGGCTCGGGCAGGGCTTCGTCACGCTGTACGACTTCATCGTCACCGGAACTCTGTTCCGCTTCATCTATTCGAGCTGGAAATACGCCGGCTTCTTCCTGTTTCCGTACCTGTATGTCGCGCTGTTTGTCGCCTGCGGGGCTGTGCTGGGCTATGGCCTCGTCCGATTGACCGGGCTGACAGGGGTAGCCGCCATCCTGCTGGCTGGCGCCGTGACGCTCGGCGTCATGACCGGCCTGCTGCACCTGTTCGGCTGGCGGCGGCCGATCAATCACGTGTTCGACGACTGGATTTTCTCGCGCGAATTCGTTTACGGCGAGCGTCCGCGCATGGAGGCGAGGGTCGATCAGTTCGCGGAGCGGATTCTCGACCGGGTCCGCAATGCCGATGTCGACGAGATCGTCATCATCGGCCACTGCCTTGGCGCCGCGCTGGTAATGGATGCGGTGGGCCGGGCGCTGAAACGCGATCCGGACCTTGCCCGCCGCGGCCCGCCGCTGTGTGTCCTCACGGTCGGCGCGACCATCCCGAAATTCGCGCTGCATTCGGCCGGTGAGCGGATTCGTCAGGCGACGCGCGCTGTCGCCGACGAGCGCGGAATCCACTGGACCGAGTATCACGCCCGCGATGACGCGATCAGCTTCTATCGCTTCGACCCCGTGACCTTGAAGCGCGTCGGCCGCGACCGCTCCGACGGACGTCCGAATATCCGCCGCGTGCAGATGCACACGATGATGGACAAGGACACCTTCCGGCGGCACCGCTTCAACTTCATGCTGCTGCACTACAAGTTTCTCATGGGGAACACCGTGCGCGCCGACTATGATTACTGCCTCATCGTTTGCGGTCCGCTGCCGTTCGACGAGATCACGGCGCCGCGTGGCGGCATGGACCGTTTTGGTGACGACGGCGCGTTGCTCGCACGCGGTGCGTCATCCGGGGTAGCCAGGCCGGCGAGCGTCGCCGTCGATGCGGCATAAGCGGTAACGGCTCATGTCTTCGATCGTCCTCGGGCAGACCATCTGGGTCGTCGGTCTCATCGCGTGGTTCATCATCCGCTATCCCTACGCGCGGCGCGCGCGGCGGACCGCAACGCTGCGGCGCGAGGGGACCTGGCGCGAGCGGTTGCTTCTGGCGATCGCGTTTGCCGGATTGTTCGCGATACCGGTGCTCAATCTCGCAACAGGGTGGCCGCGCGCGTTCGCTCATGATCCGGGTTACGTGTGTGTCGTGCTCGGCGCCGCATGTTTCGCCGTTTCGCTCTGGCTGTTTCGCCGTTCGCACAAGGATCTCGGCCGGCAATGGTCGGCATCGCTTGAGGTACGTCAGGATCATCAGGTCGTCCGCAACGGTGTCTACCGGAGCATCCGCCATCCCATGTATGCATCGTTCTGGCTGTGGGCGGCGGCGCAAGCATTCCTGTTGCCGAATCTCGTTGCTGCCCTGAGCGGACTGGTCGCCGTGGCAATATTGTTCTTCACGCGCATCGGTTTCGAGGAACGGATGCTGATCGACACCTTCGGCGAGGATTATCGCCGCTACATGCAGGAGACCAAGCGGATTATTCCGGGCATCTACTGATCCCGATATTCCCTTTCGTCGGGACGCGCCTGCGATGGTGCCGCTTGCCTTCACGGGTCCGGAATGGTGACACTGTCTCTGCAAAATAAGAATGGAAATGGGAGACTCGCAATGAGCGGACCGCTTGCAGGCATCAGGGTCATCGAAATCGGGCAGGCGGTCGCGGGTCCCATGGCCGGCATGATTTTTGGCGACATGGGCGCTGAGGTCATCAAGGTCGAGAAGCACGACGGCGGCGACGATGCGCGCGCCTGGGGACCGCCCTTCATCGATGGCGACTCCATGCTGTTCCATTCCATGAACCGCAACAAGAAATCGGTGACGCTCGATATCAAGAATCCGGATGACGTTGCGAAGCTGAAGCTGCTCGTCGCCGATGCCGACATCTTGATCCAGAACCTGCGCTCCGGCGTGGTCGCCGAATGCGGCATCGGCCCCGACGTGATGTGCGCGGTCAATCCGCGCCTGATCTATTGCTCGGTGTGGGCGTTCGGTCCGAAGGGGCCGCTGCGCGAAGCGCCTGGCTTCGATCCACTGCTGCAGGCCTATGGCGGCGTGATGTCATTGACCGGCCGTCCCGATGATCCGCCGACCTTCTGCGCGCCCGCGATCAACGATCGCGCCACCGCGCAGTGGTGCGTGATCGGCGCGCTCGGCGCCTTGCAGGCGCGGCACCAGACCGGGAAGGGTTGTGTTATCGATACCGCGCTGTTCGACAGCGCGGTGGCGTGGGTCGAAGGCCCGCTCAACAACTACCTGCACACCGGCAAGCCGCCGAAGCGGCACGGCGGCGCGAGTTTCACGCTGGTGCCCTATCAGGTGTTCGAGACCGCGGATCGTCCGATCTGCATTGCCGCCGGCAACGACCGGCTCTTTGCGAAATGCGCAAAGGTCCTTGGCCATCCCGAATGGATTACCGATCCGCGCTTCGTGCTGGTGCGCGACCGTGCCGCCAACCGTCATGCGCTGATCGACCTGATGAAGCCGGTGCTGATGACGCGTACGCGCGGGGACTGGATGGCCGGGCTCGAAGAAGTTGGTGTGCCCTGCAGTCCGGTCAACGACGTGCCCGAACTGTCGCAAACCGAACAGCTTCAGGCGGCAGATTTGTTGCGCAACCTGCCGGGCACCGCGCTTAACGTGGTGGGGCTGCCGATCGTGTTCGACGGCGAGCGGCCGCATCCGCGTTCGGATGCGCCAAAACTCGGCCAACATAACGATGA
>JBQCIZ010000225.1:0-4645 GCA_051953235.1 Nitrobacter sp.
GGGTTGTTGTCGATGATGATGCGGGTTCCGTGGACCAGTTGCATGCCGAGCGGCAGCGTCACACGCAGGATCTTCTTGGGTTCGCCTTCCGGCTCGATGATCACAGCCGCGATGACGGGCTGGCCGGATTCGATCCGCCCGTCCTTGCCGGTAAAGCAGACCTGCTTGGCCTTCGCATCCTGGCCCTTGAGACAGAACTTGGTCCAGGGGGCGTAGATCAACTGGACCTGCTGGTCGGCCGGCGGTTGGCCTGCGGGAGCGGCGGGTGCCGCCTGTTGGGCTGCAGGAGCATGCTGCGCGGCCTTGGGAGGCGCAGCTTTCTTGGCCTTGGACGCGGCCGCAGGCGGCTGCTGGGCGAAAGCCTCCGACGTCAGCGGAGCGGCCGCCAGCGTCACCGCGGCGAACAGGGCAATGGCCCGTCCGCGTGGCAGGGCCGACGCGGCCAAGAGACGAAAATTCATTGCGGAAAACCCTTTCTGAACGCGAGCATTTGAACTCTGCGACGCCGACACTGACACCCCGACTTTTGGCGGCTGTCTCTTAGTCAAATGAGGCGGTTACGTGACAGGTCGCGCTGTCGTGGTCAATTGCCCGCCTTCAATACAACGGCGAACGAAAAGATCAATGGCAACAGCCATTTTTGCAGTCCATTCCGGGCTGTATCGGGGGCCGCTATGGTAAAATTCCGTTGTGGACCGGGCCGAATCAAAACCGATATTCGGATTGCGAGTAAGACCGTGGCGGCTGAACTGGGCCGCCCTGCTGATGCTTGCCGCCGGACTACTGGCAACCGGTCCCGAAGCTGTTTCGGCCAGCCCAAGCTATGGCATCGCCATGCACGGCAAACCGGCGTTGCCGGCCGACTTCGGCCATATGCCCTACGCCAATCCGGACGCCCCAAAGGGCGGGCGGCTGGTTCAGAGCGTTCTGGGCGCTTTCGACAGCCTTAACCCGCTGATCGTCAAGGGGCTTGCTGTCCAGCAGATCCGGGGCTTCGTGATCGAAAGCTTGATGGCGCGCGGGAATGACGAGCCGTTCACGCTCTATGGCCTGCTGGCGGACAGTATCGATACCGACGACGCCAGAACCTACGTCATCTTCCATCTCAATCCGTTGGCGCGCTTTGCCGACGGGCATCCCGTCCGCGCCGAGGACGTGCTGTTCTCATGGCAACTGCTCCGGGACAAAGGCCGCCCCAATCATCGCCAGTATTATTCGAAAGTCGTAAAGGCCGAGGCGCTCGACGACAGCACGATCCGGTTCGATTTCGGCGGTGTCAGGGACCGCGAGCTTCCGCTGATCCTCGGGCTGATGCCGATCCTGCCGAAGCACGCGGTCAACGCCGCGACGTTCGAGGACACGTCGCTGACACCGCCTCTGGGCTCTGGCCCGTACCGGGTCACTGCGGTGAACCCCGGGACCAGCGTCACGCTGACCCGCGATCTCAACTATTGGGGCCGAGACCTGCCGGTCAATCGCGGCCTCTGGAATTTCGATGAGATCAGGCTCGACTTCTATCGCGAAGCCAACGGCCAGTTCGAAGCCTTCAAGCGTGGGTTGTACGATTTCCGGGTGGAAACCGAACCGCTGCGCTGGCACGAGGGGTATAACTTTCCCGCTGCGCGCAATGGTCAACTCATTCGCGAAGCCATCAAGACCGGCCTGCCAAAACCGTCGGAATTCCTGGTGTTCAATATGCGCCGGCCGATCTTTGCCGACATCCGCGTGCGCCAGGCGCTGACGCTGCTGTTCGATTTTGAATGGATCAACCGAAACTACTTTTTCGGTCTCTACAGCCGCGCCGGCGGTTTTTTTGCGGGGTCTGAATTGTCGGCTTACACCCGCGTGCCCGACGACCGGGAGCGATCGCTGCTCAAGCCGTTCGCATCGGCTGTACGGCCCGATATTCTTGACGGTACTTATCGTTTGCCGGTCACCGATGGATCGGGGCGCGACCGCAAGGCTCTGCGCGCGGCCCTCACGCTCCTGTCGCAGGCCGGTTACGTGCTCGACGGGACCGTTCTGCGCAACCGTTCAACCAAAGCGCCGCTCGCTTTCGAAATTCTGGTCACCACGCGCGATCAGGAGCGTATCGCCCTCACCTATGCGCGCGACCTCAAGCGGGCCGGCATCGACGTGTCCGTGCGTTCGGTCGATGCCGTGCAATTCGACCAGCGTCGGCTCAACTTCGATTTCGACATGATCCAGAACCGCTGGGATCAGTCCCTCTCTCCGGGGAACGAGCAGTCCTTCTATTGGGGCAGCGAAGCCGCCGACATCCCCGGCACGCGAAACTACATGGGCGCAAAGAATCCGGCGATCGACGCCATGATCGCCGCCATGCTGGAGGCCAGGGATCGGCCGGACTTCGTCGATGCGGTCCGTGCGCTGGATCGCGTCCTGATGTCCGGGTTCTACGCAATTCCGGTCTACAACGTCAGAGAGCAATGGATTGCACGCTGGAATCGGATAGAACGGCCAGCAGCGACCGCGTTGACCGGATATCTTCCCGAAACTTGGTGGCAAAGGCCGCCGAAGCCGAGCAAGTGATCTCGTGATCCAGAACAACACCTCGCCCACGCTGGATGGATTGTTTGGCCGCATTCTCGCCCGGCACCCCGACCAACTCGCGCTGATCGATCCCCCCGACAAATTGCGCATCACCGGTCAGCCGCCCCGCCGCCTGACCTTCGCTGAGACCGACCGCGCCGTCTCGGCGCTGGCGGCCCACTTCATCGAGGCTGGATTGCCAGCCAATTCGGTGATCGCCGTTCAATTGCCCAATACCGTCGAACTGGCGCTGACGGTGCTCGCGGCCTATCGCGCCGGTTTGATCGTCGCACTGTTGCCTCAACTCTGGCGGCAAGCGGAGTTGACCGTCGCGATCAATCGCACCGGCGCGCGCGCCATCGTGGCGATGGGCCGCATTGATGGCGTCGATCATGCCGATCTCGCGATGAACGCGGCTGCCGAAGCTTTTTCCATTCGTCATGTCTGCGGCTTCGGTGGCGATCTGCCGGAAGGCATGATCTCGCTGGATGCCATTCTGCGCACGAGAAACCCCGAAGCCTCGCGCCTCGTGGTTCAGGACTCGCGCCGTGCCGCGCTGGTGACGTTCGAGGCCTCAGGTTCGGGTTTCCGCGCTGTGCCCCGGACTCATCTCAATCTGATCGCCGCGGGCCTGGCCGTGTTCCTGGAGAGCGGGTTGCCGCAGGGCGCAACGATCCTTTCGGCCTTCACACCCTCTTCGTTTGCCGGACTGACATCGTCGTTCGTGATGTGGCTGCTGAGCGGCGGTACGCTCATCATGCATCATCCATTCGACGACAACATTCTCATGCTACAGATCGAGGACGAGCACTGCGATACACTCGTCGCGCCAGCCCCGCTTGCATTGCGTATGGCCGAAGCCGAGATGCTATCGTCTGCAACGCGCCTGAGGCACGTTGTCGGTCTCTGGCGCACCCCCGAGCAGGTTGCATCGAGTGCGCCTTGGCCGGATCCGCGAATCGGGATGACCGATGTCTATCTGTTCGGTGAAATCGGCCTGTTCGGTGCGCGCAGGACGGACGACGGATCGCCCGTTCCGGTCATGCCGGGGCCCTACCGGACACACCCGGAGGTTCCCGCATCGTCGACCGCAGGCGAGATCGTTCTGACCGCGACGGGAACACTCGGGCTGCGTGGACCGATGGTTCCGGTCGCAGCTTACGCTTCCTCGGACCGTTCGTCGGATAGCCTTACCGCCCAACCGCAATCCGACTATGTCGATACGGGCTACGCGGCGCGGATCGATCGTGCCACAGGCGCCATTTCGATCACCGCCCCACCCTCCGGCGTCATGGCGGTCGGCGGCTACCGGTTTGCCGCCCAGGATCTGCAGGAATGGGCGCGGCGGCTCGGACAAAACGCCATGCTGACCGCGCTTCCCGATCGCCTGAGCGGCCACCGCCTCGCGGGACGAGCCAGCGACAACGCAAGGGCGCGCGAGGCCCTTACAGAGCTCGGCCTTAACCCTTTGATGGTGGAAGCCTTTCGCGATCGGTCGGCACCGGACTGATCGAAATCGGCTGCATTCATTGACGCTGCATTAAGAGCAGCGACCTAGGATGACGCGCTTTTCCGCTCATCCAGGCTCCAGAAGATGTCCCAGCAAGGTCCGCTTATCGTTGTCGCGTCCGAGGAACGACAACCGTTCGCGGCATCCTTGTCCGGCCTGAACATGTTTCCAGTGATTGAAGCCGGCTGGACCGAGGTGCCGGATGCAATCGAGCGGCTCCATCCCGCAGCGGTGCTGGTCACAACGACGGACGGAGCCGACGCGGCATTCGCACAGCTTGCGAAGCAGATTGCAGCGATGCAGCCATATGTTCCGCTCGTCGTCACCGCACCGGCGACCGTCTGTGCGGACAACGCGCTGCCTTTCCTGTCGCCGGATTATGATCGTCTCGGCGCACGCCTGAGCGCGGCGCTCCGGGTCCGGACGCTGCACACGACTGTGCTTCGGCGGTCAACAAGCGATCCCGCCATGCGGCTCCGCGAGCCGGACACCGATCCCCTCCAGGATGCGACCATCCTGCTGATCGGCCGCGGCGGCGCCTATCCGGCGCTGTCCGTTACATTCGGCGAGCGGCTCGGCGTGGTT
>JBQCIZ010000226.1:0-8803 GCA_051953235.1 Nitrobacter sp.
GGGCGTGCCGAGCGAGATCCTCAATCCCGTCAACACCTGGAAGGACAAGGCCGAGTTCGACAAGACGGCGCGTGCGCTGGTCGGCATGTTCCAGAAGAATTTTGCCAAGTTCGAGAAGGACGTCGATGCCGAGGTCAAGGCTGCGGCGCCCGACGTTAAGATGGCGGCGGAATAGACCCGCTGTCATCCGGATAAAAAAGGGCGGCTCGAAGAGCCGCTCTTTTTGTTTGCTCAGATGAAACCCGGGCGAGAGTGAGTGCCGCTCGCGGGCTATGCAAAGTGCATGGCGCCGCGGATGCAGACATAGATTCCGGCTGCGATGACGACGCCGGCGAAGGCCGATCGCAGGATCCTGTCGCGGGCGCCGATCAGTTTACCGAGCCCGACACCGAGAAGGCCGCCACCCAGACCGCCGCCAATGAAAATACCGGCGAGGTGCCAGTCGACGAGCCCCGACATGGCGTAGCTGGCGGCCGTGGATGCACCGAAGGCCACGACCGCCACCAGCGATGTCCCGATGGCGGATATCAGCGGCATTCCGGTTGCAAGCATCAAACCGGGCACGATGAGAAAGCCCCCGCCAATTCCGAAGAAACCGGCGAGCAATCCAACGGTAAAGCCTGCTACTAACAGGCGCGGAATCATTCTGCCGGCAGTGTCGCGCGTCAGCTGTACGGACGGATCGCCGCTTCCGGTGCGCCGACGCAGCATCAACGCGCCTATGACCACCATCAGCATGCCGAACAGGATCAGCAGCTTCTGGCCGTCGAGCTGTTTGGCAAAATGCGCGCCTACGAATGCGCCACCGATTCCCGCCAGCGAAAACACGATGGCACAGGCCCACCGGACATTGCCCGAAGCCCAATGCGCCAGCATGTTGGCGAAGGCGCTCGTTGCGACCGCGATCGCGCTGGTTCCGATCGCGACGTGGGGTGACGTTACGCCGACGCCGTAAACCAGCAGCGGCACGGCAAGGATGGAGCCGCCCCCGCCGACCAGCGCAAGAACGAACCCGACGGCGCCGCCGGACAAGACTGTCGCCACGTCGTTCGGTGAGACCGACATGAACGTTCCTCAGGCCAGCGCCTTGGCGGTGGCCTTCCGGTTCCATGGGGCGTAGGCAAGAAGCCGGGCCATCATGCAGGTGCCGCTCGCGCCGGCGAATACGAGTCCCGCGCCGACCAGGCCGGACAATGCGTGAAATCCTGGGTTGACCGTCGCGCCCAGCACCGCGCCCAGGACGACAAGCGAGCCGGCGGCAATCTGGACCTGACGCATCATTTCGATCGGCTGCTTTCTGTTCTCGACGACCGGCAATCCCGCGCTCTTCCACGCATCCAGGCCGCCATCGAGAACAAAGGCTTCGCAATCGGTGCTTTGCGCGAGGCGGTCGGCGTTGACGTCGGTCCGGTTCCCGCTCTTGCAATGGAAGATCACGACGCCGTTGCTGTCGCCGACATCGAGTTTGTCCAGTTTGGACAAGGGAGCATGACGGGCCGCGGCGATTCGCGCCCGCGCGCGTTCGTCGTACTCCCGGATATCGACAAGGACGGCGCCTTCATCGATCAGGGCCTTGGCCTTCGATGGTGACACGTGAGGAAGTGACATGGTCGGGTCTCCTTGATTTGAATCAGTGACGTGGAGCGCAGAACAGCCGATGTAGTTCGGTCATGAGTTGTTCGATCCGCGGATCGGCAATCCGGTACATCATTGTCTGGCCGTCGCGCCGGCATGCGACGATGCTCTCGTTGCGCATTTTTGCGAGGTGCTGCGACAGGGCCGACTGCGCGAGATCGAGGATATTCGCCATGGCTCCAACGCTCATTTCGCCGGCCTCCGCGAGCTTGCACAGGATCGTCAGACGGCGCTCGTTGCTCAGCGCGCGCAACGTATTGGCGACGATTCCGGCGCTCGCCGCAAAATCGATCGGTTCGGATATCGATGCACTGAACATACGACCTCTTACTATTAGATATTGCTAAATTAGATATTTCTAATATATATGTCAAGAGACAACACAGGAGATGACGTCATGCCCCGTTATGACAAACCGCAGATTCGCGCGTTCTTCGACCAGCCGACCAACACCATCAGCTATCTGGTGTCCGATCCGGCCACGCGCCAGGCGATCGTGATTGATCCGGTCCTCGACTACGATCACCGGGACGGCTCGGTGGATGTGCGTTCCGTGAACGCCATTCTCGACGCGGCGAAGGCAGATGGGCTGACCATCGTGTGGGTGCTGGAGACCCATGCGCACGCCGATCACCTGTCGGGCGCGCCCTATATCAAGGCCAGAACCGGCGCCCGGATCGGAATCGGCGAGCACATCAAGGATGTACAGCGGATTTTCCGCCCGGTGTTCGATGCTCAGGATCTTAAGACGGACGGCAGCGATTTCGACCGGCTGTTTACCGATGGCGAAACATTTCCGCTGGGACAGTTGACCGTCGAGGCGATGCATACGCCCGGCCACACGCCCGCCGACCTGTCCTACAAAATTGGCGACGCGGTGTTTGTCGGCGACACCCTGTTCATGCCCGACTACGGGACGGCGCGCGCCGATTTCCCCGGCGGGGACGCGCACCAGCTCTACCGGTCGATCCAGAAACTGCTGGCTCTCCCGCCGGACACGCGCCTCTTCATGTGTCATGATTACAAAGCACCGGGCCGCGAGACTTACGCATGGGAGACGACAGTGCGCGAGCAGCGCGAGACCAACATTCATCTCCGCAACGGCGTGACCGAGGATCAGTTCGTGGCCATGCGCACTGCACGCGATGCGACACTGGCCGCGCCGACGCTGCTGTTGCCGTCGATTCAGGTCAACATTCGCGCCGGCCGCTTCCCAAAGGCCGAGCAGAATGGCGTTCACTTCCTGCGCATCCCCGTCCGTCCCAAATCGGGAGTGGAAAGCGCGTTGGCTTGAACGGGCGCTTGCGTCGTGAAACACGGCCGGGCGACATCGTAAGCCATTATGTCCATGCGATGCGGTGACGCGGGCCTGCCATCATTCAGACATCAAAGGGCGGCTCCTTGGGCCGCCCTTTTTGTTGCCGCGGGCCTGCTTCTGCCGGCGATCCCACCTGACGAGAGATTAGACGACCATGCTGACCCGCCGCCGCCTGATGCAGATATCGGGCTCATCGATTCTTGGAAGCGCGCTGTTTTACGGTATCGATACGGCGCACGCCGCGGACGATCCGGATGCGACCTTTGCAACGCGGCTGAAGGATCTCGAGACGGCCAGCGGCGGTCGGCTTGGCGTCACGCTGCTCGACACCGGAACCGGCGTGCGTGCGGGTTATCGGACGGACGAACGCTTTCCGATGTGCAGCACCTTCAAGGTGCTGGCGTCGGGCGCGATCCTGTACCGAGTCGATCGCGGCGAGGAGGATCTCGGGCGCCGCGTCTATTTCACCGAGGCCGATCTCGTGACCTATTCGCCGGAAACCCAGAAGCACATCGGTCCGGTTGGCATGACCGTTGCGGAACTGTGCAAGGCCGCCATTACGCTCAGCGACAACACCGCGGGCAATCTGCTGCTGGCGAGTATCGGCGGTCCGCAGGGATTGACCGCGTTCGCACGATCGCTGGGCGACGAGGTGACGCGCCTCGATCGCATCGAAACTGCACTCAACGAAGCGCTGCCGGGCGATCCTCGCGATACCACCACGCCAAACGCAATGGCCTCCGATCTGCGGGCCTTGGTGCTCGGCGATGCGCTGTCGCCGAAATCCCGCGCCCAGCTTCAGGCATGGCTCGCGGCCAATGCCACCGGCGGCAAGCGCTTGCGCGCCGGATTGCCGGCCGAGTGGAAGATCGGCGACAAGACCGGAACGGGCGAGCGGGGAACAGCGAATGACGTCGCCGTGATCTGGCCGCTGACGCACCCGCCCGTCATCGTGACGGTCTATCTGACCGGGGCGACGACATCCGCCGACGCGCAGAGCGCGACGATTGCCGATGTCGCGCGGGCGGTTTCGCAGCGGCTGGGCGTCTGAACGGTTTTACCGATCCAGCTTTGCGATCGCAGCTTTCAGCGAGCGCGCGGCCTTATCATAGCCGGTCCATGCCTTGCTCTTCTTCAGGAGAGCCGGCGCGGTGCGAAGCGTGAAGCGTTTCGGGTCGAGGCCCGCCTTCACCTGCGGCCAGTTCAACGGCATCGAAACCGTCGCGCCGTCGCGCGCGCGAGGTGACAGCGGCGCGACCGCTGTCGATTTGGTGTCGTTGCGCAGATAGTCGAGGAAGATTTTTCCCTCGCGTTTCTTCTTCGACATATTGACGAGATATTTGTCCGGCGCATCCTCAGCCATTTGCTCGCAGACGAGCTGCGCGAACATCTTGGCCTGCTTCCAGGTCACCGTTTCTTTCTGTGCAGTCACGAGCGGCGTCACGACGTGCAAACCCTTGCCGCCGGTGGTCTTGCAGAACGACACGAGGCCGAACGCGTCGAGACGCTCCTTCATGTCCTTCGCGGCCACGATGACGCTGTCGAACTCAACGTCGGGGGCCGGGTCGAGATCGAACACCAGCCGTCCCGGCGTGTCATACGCCTCCGGCGCACAGTTCCAGGGATGAAGCTCGATCCCTCCGATCTGGGCTACAGCAACCAGCGCCTCGGCGTGATCGATCTGCAGGTAAGGTTTGCGATCGCCGGAGACCTTGGCTTCCGTGACGAGGTCGGACATCCCGGGCATGGCATGGCGCTGGAAGAACGTCTCGCCATCGATACCGTCGGGCGCGCGCAGGATCGAGCAGGGACGTCCCTGAATGTGTGGGATGATCCAGCCGCCGATGGTCTCCATATATTCCGCAAGGTCGCGCTTGGTGACCGGCGTGTCGTCCCCGGCGTCCGGCCACAGCGCCTTGTCCGGTTTCGAGATCGCGACACCCATCACCACCGCGCGATCCCGTGCCGAGGATGTGCGCGGCTGCCGCGATCGCGTCGCGTCGGTGTGCGACCGTGCCGCGGCCTGTACATCGAGCCGGGGAACAGGCTTGTGGGTGGGTTTTTCCGCCTTCACCTCGCGCGCTGGCTTATCGGTTCGCAGTCCCTTGAAGGCGGCCTGCCGCACCATGCCGTCGTTGGTCCAGCCGGCGAATTCGATTTCAGCGACAAGCTCCGGCTTGAGCCAGTGCACCTCGCGTCCGCCGGCCGGCGCGTTCTTGCCCGAGAACGGGCTTTTCGACGCGGCGGCCTTTTTTAACGCCGGCATGATGCGTTTCACGGTGTCGCGGCCGTAGCCGGTGCCGACGATGCCGGTATAGATGAGATGATCGTCGTCGTAGACGCCGGCCATCAGCGAGCGGAATTTTCCGCTCGTGGTCTTCCAGCCGCCGATCACCACCTCATGACCGGGGCGGCTTTTGATCTTGAGCCAGCTTCTGCTACGGCCGGAGCGGTAGGGGGCGTCTGCGCGTTTGGAGACGATACCTTCGAGACCGGCCTTATGTGCCGACGCCAGCATCTGCTCGCCGTCGGCGTCGAAATGCTCGACATAACGGATCGGCGCGCGGTTCGATGTCGCCGAGCGCCCTAGCAGCTTGCGAAGCCGCTCCTTGCGCTCGAGCAATGGCAGCGGACGCAGGTCCTCACCCTCGGCGAACAACAGGTCGAACGCAAAGAACACCAGGTCGTCGGTATTCCCGTCCGAAAGCGCGGCCTGCATCGCGGAGAAGTCCGGATCGCCCTTGCTGTTCAGCGCGACGATCTCGCCGTCGATGATGGCGTCGGGCAATTTCGCGGCCGCCTTGGCAATGGCCGAAAATTTTTCCGTCCAATCGAGCCCCTTGCGAGTCTTCAGCGTCACCTTGCTATCCTCGATCCGCATCTGGATGCGGTAGCCGTCGAACTTGATTTCATGCACCCAGCCGTCGGCTGACGGCGCGCTTGCCGAAGCTTCGCAGAGCTGGAGCCCGGCGAAATCTGGCATGTCGCCCTTGATGGCGCGAGGCTTGCTGGCTTTTGCCTTCGGTGCTCGCTTGCGGGCCGAAGCGGGTTTAGCGCTCGTCGTTGTCGCCGCGCGCTTTGATTCCTTTTTGCGCGCCTCCGCGGCAACACCCTTGTTGGAATCCCAGACCGCGTCCGAACCCGCGGTTTGCTTGGTCATCATGAACGGCTTCGGCGCCTTGCCCTTGCCGTCTGCGATCTGCCTGAGGGTGCGGCCCGATGCGACCGAGCGGTCGTATTTCAGCACATCCTCACCGCTGCCGGGTTCGGCAAAGTCATCGCGGTGCTTGATGAGAAGCCAGTTGGTGCGCTTGCCGCCCGAGCGGTCATGCTTCATGCGCACCAGCACCCATTCGCCTTTGAGCTTCTCGCCCATGAGCGCGAATTTGAGGTCGCCCTTGGCGAGACCTTTCGCCGGATCGTCGGCGTACCAGTAGCCGCGGTCCCAGATCTCCACGGTGCCGCCGCCGTACTGGCCCTTTGGAATGGTGCCTTCGAAATCGCCGTAGTCGAGTGGGTGATCCTCGACCTCGACCGCGAGCCGCTTCTCGGCCGGATCGAGCGACGGGCCGCGCGTCACCGCCCAGGACTTGAACACGCCGTCGTATTCGAGGCGGAAGTCGTAATGCAGCCGGGTGGCGTCATGCATCTGGATCACGAAGCGCCGTTGCTTGGCGGCTGCGACGCGCGCATTGCCGCTCGGCTCGGCGGTTTTCGAAAAGTCGCGCTTCTTGCGATAGGTGCTGAGCTTTCGGGAGGGCAATTCGAGACCTCGCATTCAGCCGTTGAACGATGCGGAGTTGTCGCTTTGGAACGAAAACATGTTGTGACGGTTGAAGTTCCGTCGCCGATCACAAGAGAGCCACCTCGATGCCACGCGCCTACTGGAAGGGATCGCTCAAGCTGTCCCTCGTCACGTGCCCGATCGCACTCTATCCGGCGATCACCGCATCCAAAAAGACCCGTTTTCACATGATCAATACCGAGACCGGCAACCGGCTGGTCCAGCAGATGGTGGATTCCGAGACCGGCGACGTCGTCGACAAGGACCAGAAGGGCCGCGGCTACGAAATTAAGAAGGGCCGCTATGTCCCGATCGAGAAGGAGGATCTCGACGCCATCGAGGTCGAGAGCAACCATACCATCGACATCGACAGCTTCGTGCCGCGCGACGAGATCGACCAGCGCTATCTCGATCGTCCCTACTATGTCGTGCCCGACGGCAAGGCTGGAGTGGACGCATTTGCCGTCATTCGCGACGCCATGAAGGACCAGGATCGTGTGGCGCTCGGCCGCGTCGTGCTGACCAACCGCGAACACGTCGTTGCCATCGAGCCGAGCGGCAAGGGGCTGATCGCCACCACGCTGCGCTTCCCTTATGAGGTGCGCGACGAAGACGATTACTTCGGCGGCATCAAGACGCCACGCGTGTCGAAAGACATGGTGGAGTTGGCCGTGCATATCCTCGACAGCAAGGCTGCCCATTTCGATCCGGACAAGTTCAAGGACGAGTACGAGACCGCGCTGAAGGCGCTGGTGAAGCGCAAGGCGGCAGGAAAGACCATCGAGGCGCCGAAACCGGCCGAGCGCAGCGAGAATGTGGGCGACCTGATGGATGCGTTGCGCCAGAGCTTGAAAGGAAAAGCTGGCTCGTCGCGGCGAAGATCGCGAGGCAGTCACGCGCGAGGAAGGGGATCGGCGCGCCGGGCTCCGAAGAAAAGCCATCGCTCGGCGGCGAGATCGCGCAAGGCGGGGTAGTTCGGGATCAAGCTACAGACAGCACGTCATCCTGAGGTGCGAGCTCAGGCGGAGCACCCGCTCCGCCGACTGCGAGCCTCGAAGGATGGTGCCGTCGCACTTCGAGACGCCGCTGCGCGGCTCCTCAGGGTCACGGCTTCGAGACCGAAGATTGCGAACGCGCAGTCACGTCTTCTTCTTTGCCGGTGTGCGCTTGACGCCCGCGCTCTTGCGAAGCGCATCTTTCAGGTCGATCGGCACGCCGTGCTTTTTCAGAAGATCTGCAAACGCCTCGTCCGCGAGATCCTGAATTGTCGCCATGCGGTCTCGGCCGAGCTGCGTCAGCGCCGCCAGGGTCTCGTCGTCGAAGTCGATCAGCTTGCGCATCGACGCGTGCTATCAACCGGCTTTGCGCTTGGCCGCGGGAGCTTTCGCTGGACGTTTCGCGGGCTTGCGTTCGGTTTCCTTCGCGGCGGTCTTCTTGCCTTCGATCGGAAACAGCATCTCGCGCTGGCCTTCAATGCGCTTCTTCGATTTCTTGCCTTTCGCCGGCGTTGCCTTGGCAGCGGCGGACGCAGCCTTGCCGCCCTTGAGGCTCTGGCGCAGCGCGTCCAGCAGGTTGATGACGTTGCCTTCAGTCTTGACCTTGGCTTTCGCGATCGGATGACCGGCCTTCTTCTGCTCGATCAGGTCGAGCAGCGCCGCCTCATAATGATCCTCGAACGCGGTCGGCTCGAAATGCCCGGACTTTTGCTCGACGATGTGCTTGGCGAGATCGAGCATGTCCTTGGTGATCTTCACGTCCTTGATGTCGTCGAAATAGTCCGCCGCGTCGCGCACCTCGTAAGGATAGCGCAGCAGCAATCCGACCAGCCCGTTGTCGCGCGCTTCGAGCGCGATGATGTGCTCGCGGTTGGTCAGCACCACGCGCGCCAGCGCCACCTTGCCGGTGGCCTTGATGGTATCGCGGATCACGGCATAGGCGTCGTGACCGACCTTGCCGTCCGGCACCAGGTAATAGGGGCGGACGATATAGAGATCGTCGATCTCCGCGCGCGGCACGAACTGGTCGATCTCGATGGTGTGGGTGGAGTCGAGCGCGATGTTGTCGAG
>JBQCIZ010000227.1:0-4061 GCA_051953235.1 Nitrobacter sp.
GGAGGGCTCGAGGATGTCGCAGGTGATGACCATGGTGGTCTCTGCGAAGAACGGATCGATGACGGCCGTGGTCGGATCGAGCATCAGCATCATGTCGGATTCATTGATCGCCTTCCAGCCGGCGATCGACGAGCCGTCGAACATGGTGCCTTCGGCGAAAATCTCTTCGTCGATCATGGTGACGTCGAAGGTGACGTGCTGCCACTTGCCCCGCGGATCGGTGAAACGCAGATCGACGTACTTGACGTCGTTGTCCTTGATCGACTTCAGGACTTCTTTAGCGGTCTTCATGGGTACCCCTTGTGTCTACAGGTCTTGATGGTTGCGGCCGCGGGTGCAGCCAATGGTGAGGATGGTGATGCAGGTTCAGATTGCGTCGAGGCCGGATTCTCCCGTCCTGATACGGATGGCTTCCTCGACATTGGAGACGAAGATCTTGCCGTCGCCGATGCGGCCGGTCTGCGCGGCGCGCCGGATGGCGTCGATGGCTTTCTCGACCAAGTCATCGCCGATCACAATCTCGATTTTCACCTTGGGCAGGAAGTCGACGATGTATTCGGCGCCGCGATAGAGTTCGGCATGGCCCTTCTGGCGGCCGAAGCCTTTGGCTTCGGTCACGGTGATGCCTTGCAATCCGACTTCCTGAAGCGCTTCCTTCACCTCGTCGAGCTTGAACGGTTTGATGATGGCTTCGATTTTCTTCACTGAACGTCTCCCGGCACTTCCAAGCTCGATCGGCGATCCTGCGTGCGTGTGGCGTGGGCGCCCGCAAGCTCCGACAATGACATTTCCGTTGGGTGCGATCCCGTTTTCGAGGCGACGCGCCGACCGGTACGGAACGGATGCGGCGCGCGCACGTCCCTTTGTTTGCCGGTCAGGCACGACAGGTCTGAGGTTGCTTCCTTATAAGCAGGGTCCGTGCCAGATTGGCGGCACCACCGATTTCGAAGTGTTATCAGATCGTTAATCTGGAGTTTAACGCTGGCGGCACGAACCGGAGAGTCGGTATCGGCCTATTTAATGGGCAATATGACCGTTTTTTAGGCGGATGTTTCGCGGGCACAAGGGCGGCAACTGCCTCAGGATAAGGCGCACGAGCGTGGAAGCGACATGGACGTTCTGACTGTCTCCGAAATGGAGCAAGCCGATCGCCTCGCGATTGCCGGCGGGCAGTCCGGCTTTGCGCTGATGCTGCGCGCCGGGCATGCGGTGGCCGATGCCGCGATGGATATGGCCGAGGATGGACCGATCCTCGTGGTGGCCGGGCGCGGCAACAACGGCGGCGACGGGTTCGTCGCGGCCACCGAACTTGTCGCGCGCGGGCGGGAGGTGTCGGTCATCCTGCTTTGCGAGCGGGAGACCTTGAAAGGCGATGCGGCGCTGGCGGCCAAGGGCTGGAAGGGGCCGGTGCTGCCCTGCGACCTCTCCATGCTCGGCGCACCCGCGCTCATTATCGATGCGCTGTTCGGCGCCGGACTGAACCGCCCGGTCAAGGGCGATCCCCATGCGATGATCGAAGCCATCAACGCCAACGGCGCGCCGGTGCTCAGCGTCGATCTGCCGAGTGGCATCAACGGCACGACCGGCGCGATCATGGGGACGGCGGTGCGGGCGACCGAGACGGTCACCTTCTTTCGCAAGAAGCCCGCGCATCTGTTGCTGCCCGGCCGGATTCACTGCGGCCGGATCCGCGTCGCCGATATCGGGATCGATGCCGCCGTGCTGGATGAGATTCGTCCCGCAACATTCGAGAACGTCGCGGACTACTGGCAGCATGCGTTTCCGGTGCCGCGCATCGACGGACACAAATATGCGCGCGGCCACGCGCTGGTCGTGTCGGGCGACGTGACTTCGACCGGAGCTGCGCGATTGTCCGCGCGCGGCGCGCTGCGAGCCGGCGCCGGGCTTGTCACGGTGCTGTCGCCGGGTGGGGCAATCGGCGTGAATGCGGCGGCGCTGACTGCGGTGATGGTCCGTCGCATGGATACCGCGGCAGAATTTGCGGACATGCTGACGGATCGGCGTCTCAATGCCTGCGTGATCGGGCCAGGAGCCGGAATTGGCGACGATACCCGCGCGCTCGTGCTGACGGCCCTCTCAGCCCAACCGGCATTGGTGCTCGACGCCGACGCATTGACCAGTTTTGCGGATGCGCCGGATCGGCTGTTCGAGGCCGTCAAGAATTCGGGCAATAGCGAGGTTGTTTTGACCCCGCACGAGGGGGAGTTTCGCCGTCTTTTCAGCGAGATGAGTAACAAACATCCACTTCGCTCGAAACTTGAACGGGTGCGTGCGGCGGCCGAACGGTCCGGCGCGGTCGTGCTGCTCAAGGGACCAGACACGGTGGTGGCCTCGCCCGACGGGCGCGCAACGATAGCCGCCAATGCTCCGCCATGGCTCGCCACCGCAGGATCGGGCGATGTGCTGTCCGGAATGATTTGCGGGATGCTGGCGCAGGGCGTTCCGGCGTTCGAGGCGGCGAGCATCGGCGTGTGGATGCATGGCGAAGCCGGGCACGAAGCGGGGCCGGGCTTGATCGCGGAGGATCTGCCGGAAGTGCTGCCGGCGGTGATCCGGCGTCTCTATGACCGGTTCGGCATCGAGTACTGAGTTCGTCTACTCCACCGCGAACCAGCGCAGCCTGCGCGGGGCGCCCCATTCCACCGCCATCGCTTCCATCAGCCACGCTCCGACCGTATCCGCGGCGAATGCGACGCGCAGGGTCTGTCCTGCATCGACCAGTATCGTATCCAGCCAGAACGGCTTCCACCCGTCGTCGAGCCGGTCGAGCAATCGGACGTGATGGCCGTGCAGATGAAACACCACAGGCATCGCCGCCGCGTTGGTCAGCGTGAGTACGACGGTGCGGCCCCGTTTGACGCGAAACACCGGCGCTGAATTCGCGTTGAAACGCGTCGGCGCGATCCACGTCGCCGATGCTCCGTCGGGCGTGACGAGTGGCATCTCGACGCGGAGCGCGTTTTTCAGGTCAAGACGCTCCGGCAGATTGCTGGACGGCAGCGGCGAGGGCGCTGGCAACGGCGCGGCTCGTCTCGGTTTCTCTGCAGAGACAGATAAACGGGCGATATCCTGAGGCGTACGGCCATCGTGCAGTGTGAGGGCCGACGTCGTTCCCGCGGGGGCGGTCGCATCGATAAGGACATCGACCCGCGTGCCCGGCGCCAGCACGAACCGTCCGTTGCGGGCGAGAAACGGTTCGGCCGGCTGGCTGTCGATGGCCACGATGCGGACATCCAGATTCTGGATTCCGATAGCAATCGCATTGCGCTGGCAGCCGTTGATGAACCGGAGCCTGAGCCGGTCGTTGACACGCAGGGTGAAGTCGAGCGAGGGCCGGCCATTCACCAGATAGAGCGGGGCGCCGGCCTGTTGCCCGCCGGGGCCGGGAGCGATTGGAAGGCCGTTTGCGCCGAACCGCCAGTCTTCGATCAGGACGAGTTCGTCGCGATCGGCCTCGGCCGGTGTCTGCTCCTGGATGATCAGCGCCCGTGCCGGAAAGGGCTGCGCCAGACCGTCGCCGAGCAGCCGCACGTCGCCCAGGAAGGTTCCGGCCTGGCGCAGCGCGAGCGAAAACCGGCCGGTCTGGCCGGGAGCAATCGGTTGTCGCGCGGTCAGCGGCTCAATCTCGGGCAGACCGTCGAATCCATGCCAGTTAAGAACCAGCGGCGCGGGAAGATCGTTGCGCAGGGTCAGGTCGATGCTGTCGCCCTGATCGAAGCGGAGTGCGCCAGCGGGACCATCGGTTTGGAGGGACCAGACTTCGGTTCCCGGTTGGCCGGGCTTGAGCGGAACGAGGGCCGGAGCAGCGCGAAAGACGAGCGGCCGGGATTGTCCCGCCTGTGCGCGGGCCGCGCTCGACGGTCCGGTGGCGGCAACGGCTCCGAGGCCGGCCAGCAGGTGTCGTCGGGTCAGCGGAAACGCCGGGTTTGTCATTGAGAATGCGGATCATTTTCTACCTGCCGTGTCCAGTTGGCAGGAATGCCGCAGCGGCCATTTTTTTGCTGCGAACCGGTATCGTCATGTTATAAGCCCGCCGCATT
>JBQCIZ010000228.1:0-9487 GCA_051953235.1 Nitrobacter sp.
TCCAAGGACCCGTATGTGAAGTTCAGCTTCAAGGGCGGCAAGAAGGGCGACGAGCTCAAGATCAGCTGGGTCGACAACAAGGGCGCTACCGACAGCTCCACGGCGAAGATCCAGTAATGGCGGCGCGCGGCAGGCGGAGAACAGACATGCGATTGACCTTCCGCTCGGCGGCAACCGGATTTGTGCTGGCGGCGCTGACGTTCGGCGCCGCGCAGGTCTCGTACGCCGCCGAGAGCCCGAACCCGCAGGCCGATCTCAAGGCGTTCCAGAAATACTTCACCGACAAGTTCCCCAAGGTGAAGCTGGAGGACTTCGTCAACGGGCCCTATTCGATGGACGAGGGCCTGTACAAGCAGTGGAAGGAGAAGGAGGAGTTTCCTCCTTACGAATTCGCGCTCGACGCCGGCAAGGAGCTGTTCAACAAGCCGTTCAAGAACGGCAAGAGCTTTGCCGACTGCTTCCCGAACAAGGGCATCGGCATCCGCCAGAACTATCCCTATTTCGACGAGAAGCAGGGCAAGGTCGTCACGCTCGAACTCGCCGTCAACCAGTGCCTAGAGAGCAACGGCGAAAAGCCGTTCTCCTACACCAAGGACGACATGGCATCGGTGACGGCCTACATGGCCTTCACCTCGCGCGGCAAGCCGTTCGATATCAAGATCCCGAACGATCCCCGCGCGCTCGAGGCCTATGAAAACGGCAAGCGCTACTTCTATACGCGGCGCGGCCAGCTCAATTTCTCCTGCGCCACATGCCACGTGCAAAGTCCCGGCGATCACATCCGGGCCGAGGTGCTGGCGCCTGCCCTCGGCATTCTCAACGCCATGCCGATCTATCGCTCCGAATGGGGCGGCATGGGCACGACCAGCCGCCGCTTCACGTCCTGCAACAGCCAGGTTCGCGCCGTGCCGCTGAAGCCGCAGGACGACGAGTACCGCGACCTCGAATATTACCTGTCTTACGTCAGCAACGGTTTGCCGATTTCCGGTCCGGGAGCACGGCCATGAGCAACCGCATGATGCGCCTCGCCACCCTCTCCGCCTTGTCGGTCTTGCTGGCCGCAGGCGCGACGTCAGCTTATGCGGCGAGCACGGAAGCCGATTACAAGGCGGCCTATGCCGCGGCCGAAGCCGCCAACAACGAAGCCGGCAAGTTGCGCAACCAGTGGACCACCGCGGTATCGGCGCTGAAGAATGCCAAGAAGGCCGCCGAGGCCGGCGACTTCGACAAGGCGGTCGCGGAATCGAAGCAATCCGAAATGCTGTCGAAGGCAGCCATCTTCCAGACCAACGAACAGAAGGACGCCTGGAAGGAGATGGAGATCAAGTAGTGGATCGCAGCGCTTCCAAATCGAGGTAGCTCACCTCTCCCATCCGGGGAGAGGTCGCGCTTGGGGCGCGGGTGAGGGAGTAGTTCTGTCTTCTAGCTCTTACACCGTACTCCTCACCCAAACCCTCTCTCCATGGGAGAGGGAGCGCGGTCCCGCCGCGGGAAAGTGAAAGATCACACGATGATCCGCCGCCGCGATCTTCTGAAAACTGCCGGTGCCGCCGTTCTCTCCGGCGCGCTGCCGCGCATCTCCCGTGCGGCCGACAATCCCGCGGTGTACGAGCTCGCGAACTTCGGTAACGCCCGCATCCTGCACATGACGGACACCCATGCGCAGCTCATGCCGGTGTTCTTCCGCGAGCCGAGCGTCAATCTCGGCATCGGCGTCATGCAGGGGCGTCCGCCCCATCTGGTCGGTCACGCCTTTCTCGATCGCTTCCAGATCAAGGCCAGCAGCGCCGACGCTTACGCCTTCACCTGCCTCGACTTCGAGAAATCGGCGGCGCGCTTCGGCAAGCTGGGCGGCTTCGCTCATCTCAAGACGCTGATCGACCAGCTGCGCGGCGAGGTTGGCGAGACAAGTTCGATGCTGCTCGACGGCGGCGATCTCTGGCAGGGTTCGGGACTCGCCAACACGATGCGCGGCACCGACATGGTTGATGCCGCCAACCTGCTCGGCATCGAGGCGATGACCGGGCACTGGGAATTCACCTACGGCGAAAAGACGCTGCGAGACAATCTCGCGCGCTTCAAGGGCGAATTCCTCGCCCAGAACGTGTTCCTGACAGAAGAGGCTGCGTTCAACGACGCGCCGGCTTTCGATGCCGCGTCGGGGCGTGTTTTCAAGCCGGCGACCATCAAGGAGATCGGCGGCTACCGCGTCGCGGTGATCGGTCAGGCGTTCCCCTACGTGCCGATCGCCCACCCGAAGCGTTTCACGCCGGACTGGACCTTCGGCATTCGCGACGACGAACTGCAAAAGCTGGTCAATTCGCTTCGCGAGAACGACAAGGTCGATGCGGTCGTGCTGTTGTCGCACAACGGCATGGACGTCGACCTCAAGCTCGCAAGCAAGGTCAGTGGCATCGACGTGATTTTGGGCGGCCATACCCATGACGCCGTGCCACAAACCATCCCTGTCAGTAACCCCGGCGGTACGACGCTCGTCACCAATGCCGGCTCCAACGGCAAATTCCTCGGCGTGCTCGACCTCGACCTCGCCAAGGGCAAGGTGCGCGACGTCCGCTATCGGCTGCTGCCGGTGTTCTCTGAGCTGCTCAAGCCCGATTCCGCGATGCAGGCATTGATCGACAGGATGCGCGCGCCGTATGCGGCGGCCTATGCGGAGAAGATCGCGACCGCGGACCACCTGCTGTATCGCCGCGGCAACTTCAACGGCACCATGGACACGCTGATCTGCGGCGCGTTGCGCACCGCGCTCGACGCCGAGATCGCGCTGTCGCCGGGCTTCCGCTGGGGCACCAGCGTGCTGCCGGGGCAGCCCGTGACCATGGAAGACGTGCTCGCGGAAACCGCCTGCACCTATCCGGAAACCTATGCCCTGAGCATGACCGGCAGCCAGATCAAGGACATTCTGGAAGACGTCTGCGACAACCTGTTCAACCCCGACCCCTACTATCAGCAGGGCGGCGACATGGTCCGCGTCGGCGGCCTGTCGTATACTTGCGCGCCCGCGGAAGCGGTCGGTCATCGTATTTCAGACCTCAAGCTCGACGACGGACGGTCGCTGGAAGCCGGCAAGAGCTACAAGGTGGCCGGGTGGGCCTCGGTCAACGAACAGAAGGGCGCGCCGGTCTGGGATGTGTTCGCCAGCCATCTGCGGCAAGGCAAGATGCCGGCGCGATCGAGCGATGGCGTGACGCTGAAAGGCGTCGCCGGCAATCCGGGTCTGGCAGGATAAACGAATGAACATGGTGACGCGCAGGAGTGCGATGGCCGCGGCAGTCATGATGACGCTGACGCCGTTTGCCCTGCGCGCCCAGCCGGCTCCGCTGCCGGACAAGCCGTTTGCCGAGCATCGGATCGTGCTGCAGTTGTCCGACAACGATCCGAAGAAGGAAGGCCTCGTTCTCAGCGTCGCCAACAACCTGATCAAGGCCTACGATCCCGACAAGATCGCCGTCGAAGTCGTTGCCTTCGGTCCCGGCATCGACCTGCTGCGGGTCGAAAACGCCAACCGCACCCGCGTCGAGAGCCTGATCGCGCAGGGTGTCAAGTTCGACGTCTGCCAGAACACGCTCGACACGATCGAGCGCGAGACCGGCAAGCGCCCCGCCATCATTCCGAAAGCCATTCCCGTGCAGGTCGGCGTCGGGCAGATCCTGTCGCTGACGGAAAACGGCTACACCCTCGTTCGTCCCTAGGAGATTTTCATGAACGGATTTCTTCGTCATCTCGTCGTCGCCGCCGGCCTGTTGCTGGCATTCACGTCGATCGGCTCCGCCGCCGAGCAGCGGCATCGCATCGCTATCCAGGTTGACCAGAACGACCCGCAGGTGATGAACCTCGCGCTGAACAACGCCACCAACGTGGTCGAATACTATCGCAGCAAGAATGAGGAAGTGGACGTGGATATCGTGGCCTACGGGCCCGGCCTCAACATGCTGCGCGAAGATATCTCGCCGGTGAAGGACCGCATCAAGCACATCAAGGATCTGGCGTTCCCCGGCAAGATCCAGTTCTCGGCCTGCAACAACACCAAGCAAGGCATGGAGAAGAAGGAAGGCCACCCGATCGCCATCCTGTCCGAAGCGACGATCGTGCCGTCGGGTGTGGTGCGGCTGATGGAATTGCAGGAACAGGGCTGGAGCTATGTGCGGCCGTGACACCTGATGTCGTCCCCGCGCACGCGGGGACCCATACGTCGAGGAGTTTCAATTGACAAAGCGGCTGACGCAGCACGCGCAAAAAAGCGTCGGTGGGGATGGGTCCCTGCGTGCGCAGGGACGACTTGCCGTGAGAGTCACCGCCGCCGCAGCGGTCGCGCTCGCCACGCTCGTTCCCGTCTCTGCCCGCGCCGGCGATGACGCACTGGTGACCTACAAGTCGCTGGCCCCGGAGGTCGCGCTGGAAGCCGCGCAGACCGCCTTGAAGAAATGCCGCGACGATGGCTTTCAGGTTGCCGTCGTCGTGGTGGACCGGTTCGGCCAGCCGCAGGTGCTGTTGCGCGACCGCTATGCCGGCCTGCCGGCCGCCGACATCGCAACCGCCAAGGCCTACACCGCGCTGAGCTTTCGCCGCGACACCTCCGAACTCGCCAAGATGGTTCGTGACGGCCAGATGGACGCCAACCTGGCGCGGATGCCGCACATCGCCATGCTGGCCGGGGCGCTGGTGATCGAAACCGGTGGAACGCTCGTGGGCGGCATCGGGGTGTCCGGCGCGCCCGGGGGCGACAAGGACGAGGCCTGCGCCAGGGCGGGGCTCGACGCGATCCGCGACAAGCTGGACTTCTGAGCCAGTTCACCTGACGGTCGCCACGCTGCTATAATGGGCTTCGGGAAACCGCACGTCTCCCGAAAGCGGTGCGCGCATCATGATCTTTCGCCAGTTGTTCGACAGCGTCTCCGGAACCTACAGCTATCTGCTGGCGAGCCGCGCCGGCGGCGAAGCGCTGATTCTCGATCCCGTGCTGGAGAAGGTCGACCGCTATTGCCAGTTGCTGCGCGAACTCGACCTCAAGCTGGTGAAGGCCGTCGACACCCACCTTCACGCCGATCACGTCACCGGTCTCGGCGAACTGCGCGACCGCACTCATTGCGTCACCGTGATGGGCGAGCAGACCAAGGCGGACGTGGTCTCGATGCGGGTCGGCGATGGCGACAAGGTCAAGATCGAAGGCATCAGCCTCGACGTCATGTACACGCCGGGTCACACCGACGACTCCTATAGTTACTTGATGGGCGACCGCGTCTTCACCGGCGATACGCTGCTGATCCGCGGCACCGGCCGCACCGACTTCCAGAACGGCAGCGCGCGGGCGCAATACGATTCGATCTTCAACCGGCTGCTGAAATTGCCCGACGAGACCATGGTGTTCCCCGCGCACGACTACAAGGGCGATACGGTCTCCACCATCGGCGAGGAGAAACGCTATAACCCGCGGCTCCAGGTCCGCTCGATCGACGAATACATCGAGCTGATGAACAACCTGAAGCTGCCGAACCCCAAGCTGATGGACGTGGTGATTCCCGCCAACATGCATGTCGGCCTCAAGCAGGACGATCTGGCGAAGCAGGGCCTCGCGCTCACCGCGCGCCAGGCGATCGCACGACTCGGGCAGCCCGACATCCTGCTGGTCGATCTGCGCGAAGCCCATGAGCGCGCCAAACACGGCACGCTCGCCGGGGCGCTGCACGCGCCCTACCCCGATATCGACGACAGTCTGAAGCCCGGCGGCATGCTGCGTGAGGTTGCTGCCGCAACCGGGCGCCGCATCGTGTTCTTCTGCGCCTTCGGAGAACGCTCGGCCATGGCCGTCACCGCGGCAAAGGACGCGGGACTGACCAATGCCGCGCATATCGAGGGCGGTATCGATGCATGGAAGAAATCCGGAGGACCGGTGGTTGCAGGCTGACGATGTTCAGGCCTCGTCTGCCGGTGCCATGATCCACGTCAGTTCGCTGAGCCGGCTGCGCGACGTTGCCGCGAGTCTCGGCGCGTTCGACATGCTGACCATGCTGTCGCCGGGATCGGCCATCGGTGCAACCGACGGCCTGAATCCCGACCGGCATTTGCACCTGTCTTTCCATGACATCGTCGAAGCGCGGCCCGACCTCGTGATGCCCGGCCGTGACACCGTCGAGACCATTCTCGATTTCGGGCGAGGCTGGACCGGCGACCGCCCGATGCTGATCCATTGCTGGGCCGGTATCAGCCGTTCCAGCGCCGCCGCCTATATCATGGCCTGCGACCGCAGTCCCGGCGGCGAGCACGACCTCGCCTCGGAGTTGCGGCGACGCGCGCCGTTTGCAACGCCAAACCGCCTGATGGTCGCGCTGGCCGACGAAGCTCTCGGGCGCAACGGCGCCATGGTCGATGCCATCGGCCTGATCGGCCGCGGCGCCGATATCTATGAGGGCATCCCCTATCAACTGCCCGTGAGATGGCCGGACCGGGCCTGAACCCGCCGATTGCACGCGCCCGAGCGCCGCGTGTTAAGGATGTGACTGCATTGGCTGGTCCAACGGCGCACCCGCTGGCCGGGAAGCGTGCTATCCTTGGCCTCGCGTGGCCCGGCATTCGGCCATGATTGCGGTCTAACCGGCGGTCCCATGTCTGCAACGAACGATATCGTCGACAAGCCCCTGACCCATGCGCGGCGGCGCAAGCATTCGGCGCTGCTGGTTCTGCTCGCGGGCTTGCTGATCTTCGCCGCGGCCGCCAGCGCGGCGTATTTCGCGTTGCGGCCGACCACCTTGCGGATCGCCGTCGGGCCGAAGGCCAGCGACGATCAGAAGCTGGTGCAGGCACTGGCGAAGACCTTCGATCTCGACCGCAAGCCGGTTCGTCTCTCGGTGATCGAAACCGGTGGAGCCGCCGAAAGCATTGCGGTGCTTCAGGCCGGCAAAGCCGATCTCGCCGTCGCGCGCGGCGATCTGGACATGCCGGCCGATGCCGAGTCGGTCGCCATCCTGCGCAAGAATGTCGTGGTGCTGTGGACCGCACCCGCGGCAAAGGCGAAGGGCGGCAAAAAGGAGCCCGCAGCGAAGATCAAGGAGATCGGCGATCTCGCCGGCCGCCGCGTCGGCGTCATCGGCCGCAGCCTCGCCAACGTCACATTGCTTCGGGTCATCCTCACCGAATCCGGCGTCAATCCCGACAAGGTCTCGACGAGCCGCTACGATGTCGCCCACATCATGGATATGGTCCGCGACCCGACGCTCGATGCATTCATGACGGTGGGTCCTCTCGACAGCAAGATCACGGCGGAAGCGATCGCGCTGACGGCGAAGCTCAGGAGCGAACCGAAATTCCTCCCGATCGATGTCTCGGAGGCCATTGCCGAGCGGCATCCACGATACGGCTCGGAGGAAATCCCGGGTAGCACCTTCAGTTCGTTGCCAGCAAGACCGGCCGACAAGATCGAGACTGTCGGCGTCAACCACCTGATCGTCGCGCCGAAAGGCCTTTCCGAAACCACCGTGGGCGCCCTGACCCGCCAGTTGCTCGCAGCACGCAGGACGCTTCAGCGGGAATTGCCGTCCGCGGCACGGATCGCCAAGCCGGATACCGACAAGGATGCGGCCTTGCCGGCGCATCCGGGCGCCGCGGCGTATATCGACGGCACCGAGCGGACCTTCCTCGAAAAATACAGCGACTACCTCTGGGCGGGGCTTCTGCTTCTCTCCGGCCTCGGATCGGGCATCGCAGCGTTGCGCCACTACCTCAGGCGCGACGAGCAGGAATTGAACACCCAGCACCGCGACGCGCTTCTGGAAAAGATCGCGAAGGTGCGCGAACTCAATTCACTGGATGAATTGGCGGCGATGCAAAGCGAGGCCGATGACCTCCTGCGCGAGACGCTCGATTGTTACGACAACGGGGTCATCGAAGAGGGCGGCCTGTCCGCGTTCAGCCTGGTGCTGGAGCAATTCCACCATGCGGTGGTTGAACGGCGCGTCGCGCTGGGCGCCGCACCCAACACCGCTGACATGCCCCGGATGCGGGCGCTGTAGATAGATTTTTAGAAAAAGTCCTCAGGCCGCGGTCTTGCGGGTGGCCCCGTCGAGCATTCGCAACGCCGACTGCTTCAGCCGCTGTTCGCTGCGCTCGCCTTTTGCGGCCAGCGCAAGCAGATGCTCCGTCATTTCCAGAGCCGACACCGAGCGCGACCGCAGAAACCTGTGATCCAGCAGCACGTCGTCCAGGGTGCGCCGAAGCGCCGCCAGCGTCGCCGTATCGTATTTCGCGGTCATGTGATGATTCGCCCGACTTCAAACCTCAGTCAGGCTGACTTAAGCGGCGTATGTTGCCGCCCCGTGACCGGATCGCGGCAACAAAAAGACAAGCCATGCAACGAAGGTCTAGCTGCTCAGCACGGCCGCCACGCCAAGCAGGAAGCCGATCTCGAACATCTGCTCGATAGCGCCCAGCACATCCCCGGTGTATCCGCCGATCAGCTTGCGCGACCGCATCGCCAATATCGCCGCGAACAACGCTCCGAGCATGAGACCGGTCAGAGCCGCTCGCACGGACACAAAGACCAGCGGCAGCATCGCCACCACGGCCGTTATCACCAGCAACCGCCATTCATCGGGACGCAACGGAGCCTCGGTGTAAGCCGCTTTCATCGCGGCGGTGTCGCCGCTGTACGACAGCCGCGACATCACGACGGCGGGCGTCGCCCGCGCAACCGCGTGAGACGCAACGAGGGCTGCCGCCCCGGCCCATGGCGGCACGGCGGCCAGCGCGACGACACGCAGCAGACAGCCGAAGCCGAGCGCCAGCACGCCATAGGTGCCGATGCGGCTGTCCTTCATGATCGCAAGGCGCTTTTCGACCGCCCATCCTCCGCCGAAGGCGTCGGCGGTATCGGCAAGGCCGTCCTCATGGAGCGCGCCCGACACGAGCGCGCCCGCCCCGATCGCCAGCAACGCGGCCGTGGTATCGCCCCAGATCGGATCGGCCAGCAGCCAGACCGCGGCCGAGACAACGCCGATGCAGATGCCGACCGCAGGAAAATATTTCAGTGATCGCGCCAGCCAGTCGGCCGCAAACGGTTGCGGGGAATCCGGGATGCGCAGGATGGTGAGAAACCGCCACGCATCCCGGAAATGGTCGGCTTCGCTCATCTAGATTTTTCCCGAAAGCACGTCGTCCAGTGTCGCAACATCCGAGAGCAGCCGCGCCGCCCCGCGAACCAGCGGCACGGCGAGAACCGCACCTGTCCCCTCGCCAAGCCGCAAGGCGAGATCGAACAAGGGCATCGTGTCGAGCGCATCGAGCAGGATACTGTGGCCGCGCTCGGACGAGCGGTGCGCGAAGATACAGTAGTCGCGCGCGGCCGGGCATAGCCGGATCGCGGTCAGCGCCGCCGCACTCGAGATAAATCCGTCGACAATGACCGGGCGGCTTTCCGAGGCGGCACCGATCACGGCGCCCGCCATGCCCGCGATTTCGAGCCCGCCGAATTCGC
>JBQCIZ010000229.1:0-4127 GCA_051953235.1 Nitrobacter sp.
GCGACCGAGGAGTCGGGTGACCGTCTTGGCTCAAGCCTGATGGCGGCCTTGCGGCAGCGGCTCGGCGGTTCAGTGCGCTTCGAGGGCGTCGGCGGCCGCTTGATGATGCGCGAAGGCCTGACCTCGCTGTTTCCGATCGAAGAGCTGTCGATCATGGGATTTTCGGCGGTGGTGAAGCAGTTGCCGATGATCCTGCGGCGGATTCGCGGCACCGCCGATGCCGTGGTTGCGGCCGCGCCCGACATTCTCGTCATCATCGATAGTCCCGATTTTACCCATCGCGTGGCAAAGCGCGTTCGTGCACGGCGTCCTTCCTTGCCGATCGTGGACTATGTTTCGCCGACGGTGTGGGCTTGGCGGCCCGGCCGCGCGAAGGCGATGCGCCGCTATGTGGATCACGTGCTGGCGCTGCTGCCGTTTGAACCCGAGACCTATCGCAATCTCGGAGGTCCGCCCTGCACCTATGTGGGGCATCCCCTGATCGAGCAGATCGGGCTGTTGCGGCCGGACACACATGAGCGCGAACGGCGCGGCGCTCAGCCACCAGTGCTTCTGGTCCTGCCCGGAAGCCGGCGCAGCGAAATCCGTCATCACATGTCCGTCTTCGGTGAAACCCTGCGAAAATTGCAGAGCGGCATACCGGAGATCGAAGTGATTTTGCCGACCATGCCGCATCTCGTCGATGAAATTACGACAGCCGTCGCGAACTGGCCGCTTCAGCCGCGGATCGTCATCGGTGAAGATGAAAAGCGTGCCGCCTTTCGTGTTGCACGCGCGGCCCTTGCCAAGTCCGGTACGGTCACGCTTGAGCTGGCCTTGGCCGGGGTACCGATGGTCGCGGCCTATAAGGCCGGTTCCGCGGAAGCCTGGATCGCGCGACGGGTGATCCGTGTTTCCTCGGTCATCCTTGCAAATCTCGTGATCGGCGAAAATGTCGTTCCTGAATTCCTTCAGGAGGATTGCGTGCCGGACAAGCTCGCGCCAGCGTTGCGGGACGTTATGGCGGAGTCGCCGGCGCGGCGGCGTCAGCTCGAGGCGTTTGCCAAGCTGGATGCGATCATGGCGACGGGTGAACGATCACCGAGCGAGAAAGCGGCCGAGATCGTGCTGGCGGCGCTCCACCGCTAACGCGCGTGGGCTATTTCTGCAGAATGCCGTCGCGTACGATGCATTTGCCGTGGCGGTAGACCGTGCGTGGCTTTGGCACCGCAACCACCGCTTCTGGAATGTGGGCGGCCTTCACGACCACGAAGTTGGCGGGCGCACCGACCTGAAGGCCATGGTCCTTGATGCCCAATGCCTTCGCGCCGTTGGCCGTCACCATCTCGAAGGCCAGGTTCAGCGCATCGTCGGTCAGGAAGCCGGAGCGGTACCCGATCATCATGGCGCGGCCGAGCATGTCGCCGTCGCCATAGGGCCACCAGCTGTCCCGGATGTTGTCGCTGCCGGCAAACACCGTCACGCCCGCTTTGCGTAATGTCAGCACCGGCGGAAAGGCGCGGGCGCCGGGCGCGTTGGTCATGATCGCCACGCCGGATTCGGCGAGAACGTCAGCGACGCGCCGGACCGTATCGGCGGGAACGTCGCCAAGGCCGTAGGCGTGACTGATCGTAACCTTGCCCTGCATGCCGAGCGCGCGGGTACGTGCCGCAATCTCCGCGATGGAGAAAACGCCCATCATGTCCGGTTCATGGAGATGGATGTCGACGGGCACGCCGCGCTTGCCGGCAATCCCGAACACCACGTCGAGGTGTCCCTTCACGTCGCGATCAAGCGAGGCGGGATCGAGGCCACCGATGACGTCGGCGCCGTGATCGAAGGCCGCGTCGAGCAATTCCCGCGTTCCCGGACAAGTCAGGATCCCGCTCTGTGGGAAGGCAACGAGTTGGATATCGATGAGATTGCGGTATTGCTCGCGCACGGCGGCAATCGTTTCGAGTGATTTCAGCCCGACGCTGGCATCGACCATGACATGGCTGCGCATCTCGGCGGAGCCATTGGTGATGCACAATTCGAGCTGGTTGCGCGCGCGCTGATCCATCGGCGCCGCGGCGGCCATATTGCGATGCTGGATGGCGACGCGCTCGTGCACGTCGAAGCCCGCGGTGTAGGGCACGTGCGGCCGCCAGGTATCGCCATAAAAGCTGGTGTCGAGATGAATGTGGCCTTCGACGAATCCAGGAAGCACCAGCGCATCATCGAGGTCGATGATATTGGTGGCCGGTCCGGCCTTAGCCGCGGTTCCGATGGCCGTAATGCGTCCGTCGGCAATGGCGACCGTGGAGCGGGTGCCGTCACCCAGCCGAAGGTTACGATACAGGGTGTCGGGCGTCGATTGCTCGGACATGGTCATCTCCAATCCGGTATTTCCGCTATCGTAAACGAAAGGGCCCGATCCGGCGACGGATCAGGCCCTTCAATTCTCGTGCGGGGCAGGTCGCTCCGCGCTGTCTGTTACTTCCGCTTGGCGATATCGACGTAGTCGCGGCGCGTGACGCCCGTGTAGAGCAGGCGGGGACGGCCGATCTTCTGCTGGGGATCCTCGATCATCTCGCTCCACTGGCTGATCCAGCCGACGGTGCGCGCCACCGCGAACAGCACGGTGAACATCGAGGTCGGGAAGCCCATCGCCTTCAGCGTGATGCCCGAATAGAAGTCGACGTTCGGATACAGCTTGCGGTCGATGAAGTACTGGTCGCTCAGCGCGATCTTCTCGAGCTCCAGCGCGACCTTCAGCATCGGATCGTCACCGTGCCCGGTCTCCTTGAGCACCGCGTGACACATCTTTTGCATGATCTTGGCGCGCGGATCGTAGTTCTTGTAGACGCGGTGACCGAAGCCCATCAGGCGGACTTCGCTGTTCTTGTCCTTCACCTTCTTGATGAACTCCGGAATCTTGTCCACCGTTCCGATGTCGGCCAGCATCGCCAGCGCGGCTTCGTTGGCGCCGCCATGGGCCGGTCCCCACAGGCAGGCGATACCGGCCGCGATGCAGGCGAAGGGGTTTGCGCCCGAGGAGCCCGCGATACGCACTGTCGAGGTCGATGCGTTCTGCTCGTGATCGGCGTGCAGGATGAAGATCTTGTCGAGCGCGTCGGCGAGCACAGGATTGATCTTGTAGTCCTCGCAAGGCACGGCGAAACACATGTGCAGGAAGTTCTCGGCGAAGCTCAGCGAGTTCTTCGGATACATGAAGGGCTGGCCGATGGTGTATTTGTAGGCCATCGCCGCCAGCGTCGGGATCTTTGCGATCATGCGCATGGAGGCGATCATGCGCTGCTTCGGATCGTTGATGTCGGTGGAGTCGTGGTAGAAGGCGGCCAGCGCGCCGACCGACGCGACCATTACCGCCATCGGATGCGCGTCGCGGCGGAAGCCCTGGAAGAACCGGGCCATCTGCTCGTGCACCATGGTGTGATTGGTGACGCGATTGTCGAAGTCCGCCTTCTGCGCCTTGGTCGGAAGCTCACCGTACAGAAGCAAATAGCAGGTTTCGAGGAAGTCGCCTTTTTCCGCGAGTTGCTCGATCGGATAACCGCGGTATTCGAGGACGCCAGCGTCGCCGTCGATGTAGGTGATCTTCGACTGGCAACTGCCCGTGGACGTGAAGCCCGGGTCGTAAGTAAACATGCCTGCTTGTGCATAGAGCTTGGCGATGTCGATGACATCCGGCCCGATCGTGCCGCTCAGGATGGGAAAATCATAGGTCTTGTTGCCGACCGTGAGCGTTGCGGTTTTTGTGGTTTTTGCGTCCATCGCGAAGTCCCCGATGAGATCGTTGCGGGAGGCCGTCTAGTTCTTCTCGAATGAGATAGGGAGACCAGCCGGCTATTCTAGAAGAGCCGCGGAAAGGGGTATCGTATTGCCGTGTGCACCGCAAGATCACCAAAATGCGGAGTTTTGGCGCTTTACGGCTGAGTTTGATCCCCCAGCCGCGCCACGCAAGTCTCTTTTCCGAGCACAGCCAGAACATCGAAGATTCCGGGTGAAGTCGTCCGACCTGTCAGGGCGACGCGGAGCGGCTGCGCAATGGCGCCGAGCTTCAGGTTGTTCTGTTCCGCGAAGCTGCGCATGGCGGCTTCCGTGGTTTCGGCGCTCCACGGCGTCACTGTTTCGAGTGTCGCGCG
>JBQCIZ010000230.1:0-2539 GCA_051953235.1 Nitrobacter sp.
ATTGCCATCAACAACGACATCGAACTGGATGCCGAAGTGCCGGCGCTCCACGTGCTCAAGCTCAATCCGGGCGCGACCGCGCGGATTAGTCCCGAGAACGGGCCCGAGCTGGTCGGGCGTGTCCGGCTGGTATCGCCCGAGATCGACCGCAAGACCCAGATGGGTCACGTCCGGCTGTCCTTGACGAGAAGCCCGACGCTTCGGATCGGAATGTTCGCCCGCGCCAATATCGATGCCAAGCGCAGTTGCGGCGTGGCCATTCCCCGCTCGGCGAGCGATCATCTGACGGTTCAGGTTGTGGTCAACGGCAACACCGTCGAGACGCGGCACGTTCGAGTGGGATTGACCTCCGACACCAGCATCGAAATCCTCGAAGGCCTGAAGGTCGGAGAGATCGTTGTCGCCGATGCCGGCACCTCGCTGCACGACGGCGACCGGGTCAAGACCCGGTTTCCGGATGAACTCGATCGATCGCGAGCACGTTAATGGCCCTCAATATTTCCGCCTGGTCGATCCGGCACCCGCTTCCCTCCGTTGTCTTCTCGATCATTCTTCTGGTGCTGGGCTGGGTCAGCTTCACCAAGCTTGCCATCACGCGGCTGCCGAGCGCTGACATTCCCGTAATCTCGGTCGCCGTCTCGCAATTCGGCGCAGCGCCCGCCGAACTGGAAGCGCAGGTCACCAAGACCATTGAAGATGGCGTCTCGGGCGTCGAGGGCGTCCGGCATATTTCGTCGTCGATCACCGACGGCCTGTCGGTCACCACCATCCAGTTCAATCTCGAAACCAATACCGACCGCGCGCTGATCGACGTCAAGGATGCCGTGACCCGCGTGCGCGCCAACCTGCCGCAGAATGTCAACGAACCGCTGATCCAGCGCGTCGATGTCATCGGCCTGCCGATCGTCACCTACGCTGCGATCTCGCCGGGCAAGACGCCCGAACAACTGTCGTATTTCGTCGACGATGTGGTGAAGCGCGCATTGCAGGGCGTGCGTGGCGTCGCCCAGGTCGAACGCATCGGCGGTGTCGAGCGCGAAATCCTGGTATCGCTCGATCCCGACCGTTTGCGCGCGGCCGGTCTCACGGCGGTCGACGTCAGCCAGCGCCTGCGCGGCACCAATGTGGACGTCGCCGGCGGACGCGCGGAAATCGGCAAGAACGATCAGGCGATCCGCACGCTCGCAGGAGCCAAGACCCTCAACGAACTCGCGGGCACTATGATCGCGCTGCCCGCAGGCGGCGAAATCCGGCTCGACGATCTCGGCACCGTGACCGATACCATCGCGGACCGCCGCACCTTCGCCCGCTTCAACGGCGAGCCGGTCGTTGCGCTCGGCATCAAGCGCTCCAAGGGCGCCAGCGACGTCGTGGTGGCGAAGGCCGTGCAGAAGCGGATCGATGCGCTGAAGGAGCAATATCCGGACGTCGATCTGAAGCTGATCGACACCTCGGTGGATTTCACCAAGGGCAATTATGAAGCCGCGATCTCGACCCTGTTCGAAGGCGCGATCCTCGCGGTCATCATCGTTTTCCTGTTCCTGCGCGACATCCGCGCCACCATCATCGCCGCGATCTCGCTACCGCTGTCGATCTTCCCGGCGTTCTGGGCGATGGATCTGCTCGGATTCTCGCTCAACCTCGTCAGCTTCCTCGCCATCACGCTATCGACCGGCATTCTCGTCGACGACGCCATCGTCGAGATCGAAAACATCGTGCGACACATGCGGATGGGCAAATCAGCCTACCGCGCGGCGTTGGAAGCCGCGGACGAAATCGGTCTCGCGGTCATCGCGATCAGCCTGACCATTATCGCGATCTTCGCGCCGGCAAGTTTCATGTCGGGCATCGCCGGACAGTTCTTCAAGCAATTCGGCATCACCGTTTCGGTGCAGGTATTCTTCTCGTTGCTGGCCGCGCGGTTCGTGACACCAGTCCTCGCCGCCTATTTCATGAAGGATCATCCGCACGAAGACCCGCCGCCGGGCCGCGTGCTGCGCGCCTATACCAGCCTCGTCACATGGTCTGTGCGGCACTACATCATCACGGTTCTGATCGGCTTCGGAATTTTCGCAGCCTCGATCTGGAGCATCAAGCTGCTGCCGCAGGGCTTTCTGCCTGCCCAGGACACGGCGCGTTCGCTGCTGGCGATGGAGCTGCCGCCGGGATCGCAACTCGCATACACCGAGAAGGTCACCGAAGACATCGTGGCGCGGCTGCGCAAGCGGCCGGAAGTCAAGAGCGTGTTCGTCGATGGCGGACGTGTGCCGCCCGGCATCCAGGAAGTGCGCCGCGCCTCGCTGATCATCAACTACACGCCCAAGCACGACCGCAAGATCACCCAGCGCGACCTTGAGCTCTCGATTGGGCAGGAGCTCGCAAGCATTCCCGACATCCGCTACTGGTTCCTCGACGAAAACGGCCTGCGTGCCGTATCCCTCGTGGTCACCGGCCCCGACATCAGCATCGTCAGCAACGTCGCGAGCGAACTGGCGACGCAGATGAAACGCATTCCGCTGATCGCCAACGTGACGCCCGA
>JBQCIZ010000231.1:0-2455 GCA_051953235.1 Nitrobacter sp.
CTGGTGCGTGGCGTCTGGCGGGCCTGCGTTGGCGAGGAGCCCGAAACGCCGCCGCCCTATGCGTCCGATTGGGCGGAAGCGCGCGGCGAGGAGGCATTGGCCGCGGCGGCGCTGCGTCATCTCGCGCCTGTTGCGCTTTCCGATTTCAAACCGGGTGACGTGCTGCTGTTCCGCTGGCGTGACGGATTCGTTGCCAAGCATGTCGCCATCGTCGCCAGCGAGCGCACAATGATTCATGCACACGATGGAGCGGCGGTCTGCGAGATCGCCCTCGCGCCGTGGTGGCGTCGTCGTCTGGCTTACGCATTTCGCTTTCCCGGAGTTTTGGCCTGATGGCAGCGCTCGTTCTATCCGTCGCGGGCGGTGCGGCCGGCGCGCTGTTCGGTCCGGCCGGCGCGATCGCGGGCCGCATCGCCGGCGCGCTGGTTGGCAACGTCATCGACCGAAAGCTCTTTGGACCCGGCAACCAGACCGTCATCGGGCCGCGGCTTGCGGATCTCGACGTGATGGCCTCGACCGAGGGCGCGCCGATCCCGCGCGTCTACGGACGCGCGCGATTGTCCGGTCAGGTGATCTGGGCGACGCCGCTCGAAGAGGTCGTGAGCAGCGAAACTTCGTCCGGCGGCAAGGGGGGCTTGTTCAGCGGCCCGACCACGACGACCACCACCTATACTTATTTCGCCAACTTCGCGGTCGGCCTTTGCGAAGGTGCGATCGGGCGGGTCGGGCGGATCTGGGCTGACGGCAGTCCGCTGGACGTTTCCGGACTCACATTCCGCGTTCATCGCGGCACCGAGGACCAGACCCCGGACGATCTGATTGTCGCGAGAGAGGGCGCGGGTAACGCGCCGGCCTATCGCGGGCTGGCATATATCGTGTTCGAGCGGCTGCCGCTGGCAAACTTCGGCAACCGCATTCCGCAACTATCGTTCGAAATCATTCGCCCTATCGGCAAGCTCGAGCAAATGACGCGCGCGGTGACGCTGATTCCAGGCACGACCGAATTCGGCTACGAGCCATCCACGGTCGTGCAGTCGCTCGGGCCGGGCCAGTCCGCGCCGGAAAATCGCCACGTGCCGAACGCCGCCTCCGATGTGATCGCGGCGCTCGATGATCTGCAGGGCGTGTGCCCGAACCTCGAGCGCGTCGCCGTCGTGGTGGCGTGGTTCGGATCGGATCTGCGCGCCGGAAGCTGCATCGTTCGTCCCGGCGTCGACAGTACAAGCAAGGTGACCATCGGCAGCGACTGGTCGGTGGCCGGCGTGACGCGGGCGGGCGCCTATATCGTGTCGCAGGTCGATGGCCGTCCCGCGTTCGGCGGCACGCCATCGGACGACAGCGTGGTGCACCTGATCGCGGAACTGAAGTCGCGCGGCCTCAAGGTCACGTTCTATCCCTTCATCATGATGGATATTCCCGAGGATAACGGCCTGACCGATCCGTGGAGCGGAGGGTTGTCACAACCGGCCTATCCCTGGCGCGGCCGCATCACCTGCGATCCGGCACCCGGGCAGGCGGGTTCGCCGCAAGGCACATCGGCGGCGGCGACGCAAGTCGAGAACTTCTTCTCCGGCGGAAGCTGGAACTATCGCAGCATGATCCTGCACTACGCCGATCTCGTCGCCTCCGTTGGCGGCGTCGATGCCTTCATGATCGGTTCGGAGTTGCGGGGATTGACGCGCGTGCGTTCCGGCAGCGGCGTCTATCCCGCCGTCGATGCGCTGGTGGCGCTTGCGGTGGAGGTCAAAGCCATCGTCGGCGCGTCGACCGTCGTGACCTATGGTGCGGACTGGACCGAATACGGCGCCGATGTGGTGACATCGGATGCATCCGAGGTCCGCTTTCCGCTCGATTCCTTGTGGGCATCCAGCGCGATCGGCGCGGTCGGCATCGACTACTATGCGCCGCTTGCGGACTGGCGCGACGAAGCCGGGCATCTTGATGCAAGCCTTGCGGCTTCGACCTATGACCTCGGCTATCTCGCAGGCAACATCGCGAGCGGCGAGGGGTTCGACTGGTACTACGCCGACGACGCGGCGCGGGCCGCACAGAACCGTACAGAGATCACCGACGGCCTCGGCAAACCGTGGATCTTCCGCGTCAAGGACATCAGGTCATGGTGGTTGTCGGCGCATCACGAGCGCATCAGTGGCGCTGAACTCGTAAGTCCGACCGCGTGGGTGCCACAGGCCAAGCCGATCTGGTTCACCGAGATCGGATGTCCGGCAGTGGACAAGGGCGCCAATCAGCCGAGCGTGTTTCCCGATCCAAAATCGTCCGAAAATCATCTGCCGTATTTCTCGAGCGGCAACCGCGACGACCTGATCCAGCGGCGTTATTTGCAGGCGATGCTGGGCAAGTTCGATTCCGCGTTCGGCGCGGCGGATGCCGACAACCCGGTGTCCACGGTCTATGGCGGGCGCATGATCGACGCATCCGCGATCCATCTGTGGAC
>JBQCIZ010000232.1:0-3836 GCA_051953235.1 Nitrobacter sp.
GATCTTGACCTTCACCGTCTGGCCGATGGTCAGCACCTCGGTCGGATGGTTGACGCGGCGCCACGCGATATCGGTGACGTGCAGCAGGCCGTCGATGCCGCCGAGGTCAACGAACGCACCGTAGTCGGTGATGTTCTTGACGACGCCGTCGATCACCTGACCCTCTTCGAGGTTCTGCACCAGTTCCTGGCGCTGCTCGGCACGGGTCTCTTCCAGCACGGTGCGGCGCGACACGACGATGTTGCCGCGGCGGCGATCCATCTTGAGGATCTGGAACGGCTGCGCGTTGTTCATCAGCGGGCCGACGTCGCGGATCGGGCGGATATCGACCTGCGAGCGCGGCAGGAACGCCACGGCGCCGTCGAGATCGACCGTGAAGCCGCCCTTGACCTGGTTGAAGATGACGCCCGTGACCTTCTCGTTGGCGTTGAACGCCTTCTCGAGCTTGCCCCAGCTTTCCTCGCGGCGCGCCTTGTCGCGCGACAGCACGGCTTCGCCGAGCGCGTTCTCGATGCGATCGAGGAACACCTCGACCTCGTCGCCGACCTTGATCGTGTTCTCACGGCCGGGCCCGGCGAATTCGCGCAGCGCCACGCGGCCTTCGGTCTTCAGGCCGACGTCGATGACGGCCATGTCCTTTTCAATCGCAACCACCTTGCCCTTGATGACGGAGCTTTCCTGGAGGTTGCCGCCCGCGAAGGACTCGTCGAGCATCGCGGCAAAATCGTCGCGGGAGGGATTATAGGAAGACGCAGTCGAAGCCATTTGTTCTCCAATGCGGAATACTTGCCGGCCATTCGGGTTGAGGGACGTTTCGCGCGGGAAGGGTCAGGGATCCGCGATCCTGACGACCGTCTCGCACCGAAATGCGAAAACGGGCCGGCAGCTGGCCTTCACGATCGAAACGATGATTTTGTCCGGAGCCTTTCGCGAGCGGTCGATCGCAAACCGATCGACGTTCAAGGACCTGAGCGGGACGTTCCTCCAATGACGGCGGGAGCTTGAAACTCCTGCCGGCCCGCTCGGACGGCCTCGACACTATCGGGGCGGCCCGGATGCCTGTGGATATAACGGCGGCGATCCGTCGCGGCAAGCCCGGAATGGGCCTTTGACGGCGCAAACGAGGCCCGATTGGCCCGAAAAGCCTTGATTCAGGCGTTAGCGAGCGGCCCGGACCGCCTCAACGATGGCGATGGCGGCTTTCACGCCGGCGTCGATATCGAGGTGGGAATTATCCAGCACATGGGCGTCCGCGGCCGCCTTCAGCGGCGCAATCGCGCGGTTCTTGTCCCGCTCGTCGCGCTTGAGGATGTCGGCCAGCACCAGCGCCTCGTCGGCCGTCTCGCCTCGCGCCCGCATTTCCAGCGCACGGCGACGGGCACGCACGGCCGGATCGGCCACCACGAAAATCTTCACGTCGGCGTCGGGACAGATCACCGTGCCGATATCGCGGCCATCGAGCACCGCGCCCGGCGGCTCGGCGGCGAATTGCCGCTGGAAGGTCAGAAGCGCCTCGCGCACCCGCGGGAATGCGGAAACCACCGAGGCGGCCTCGCCGATGGCCTGGGTCTTGAGCATGGGATGGCCGAACTTTTCCGGATCGAGCTCCAGCGCGGCGGCTACCGCCTGCGCCTCGTCGGTCAGTTCGGCGCCAGCATCGAGCAGAGCCTTCGCGACGGCGCGGTAGATCACGCCGGTGTCGAGGTGGCGAAAATGGTAGTGATGCGCCAGCCGTTTGCCGAGCGTGCCTTTTCCCGATGCGGCGGGTCCGTCGATGGCGAAGATCATGAAAAATCCGCTCCCAGTCGCCGCATCATCGGCACGAAGTCCGGGAAGCTCGTGGCGATGAATGCGGTGTCGTCGACCCGAACCGGCGCGGTCGATCCGCAGCCCATCACCAGCGCCGACATGGCGATGCGGTGATCCATATGCGTGGCGACGAGACCGCCGCCGGGCACGTGGCCGCGGCCCTCGACCATCATGTCGTTGCCGGAAATCTCGACCCTGACGCCGTTGACGCGCAGCATGGCGGCGGTCGCTTCCAACCGATCGGATTCCTTGACCCGCAATTCCTGCAGGCCGCGCATGGTCGTGATGCCCTCCGCGAACGCGGCGGCGACCGCGAGCACCAGATATTCGTCGATCATCGACGGCGCGCGCTCAGCGGGCACCTCGACGCCGCGCAACCGCGATGCCTTGACGCGGAGTTGCGCCATCGGTTCGCCGGCGTCGCTGCGCGTCCCGCTCTCCTCGATCAATGCCCCCATCTCGCGCAGTGTGGTGAACAGCCCGGTGCGCAGGGGATTCGTCATCACGTCGGTCAGCACGATGTCGGAGCCTTCCGTGATCAGCGCCGCCACGATCGGAAACGCCGACGATGACGGATCGGCGGGCACCACGACATCGGCGCCGTGCAGCTCGGGCTGGCCGGTCAACGAAATGCGGCGGCCGTGGCTGCCTTCATGCTGCGAGAGAATATCCGCGCCAAAATGCTTCAGCATCAGCTCGGTGTGGTCGCGGCTCGCTTCGCTCTCGATGACAGTCGTGACGCCCGGCGCTGACAATCCCGCAAGCAGCACCGCCGACTTGATCTGCGCCGATGCCACCGGCGTGCGATACACGATGGGCAACGGATCGCGCGCGCCCTGCAGCTTCAGCGGCAAGCGTCCGCCCTCGGTTTGGCTCGTGACACGCGCGCCCATCAGCTCCAAGGGATCGAGAATGCGCCGCATCGGGCGCGATCGCAGCGAGGCGTCGCCATCGAAAGTCGCCGATATCGGGCAACCCGCGACGGCGCCCATCACCAGGCGGCATCCGGTCCCGGAATTGCCGAAATCGAGCGCCGCCTCGGGAGTGGCGAACCCGCCGGTGCCGACGCCGCGCACCGACCATATAACCGCGCCGTTGTCGTCCTGCCGCTCGACCTCCGCACCAAGCGCCCGCATCGCCTTCGCGGTATTGAGCACGTCCTCACCCTCGAGAAGCCCCGTGATCCGGGTTTGCCCGACCGCCAGCGCGCCCAGAATCAGGGCCCGATGCGAAATCGACTTGTCGCCGGGCACCCGGACATGGCCGGTCAGGGACTGGCTTTTTCGCGCCTCGAGCGGCGCCGGCTGGCCGGAATGGGTCAAGATTGTGGTCCTCAATTCTGGCCGGGCTGGTATCACAGGGGCACCTGCGCGTCACGCCCGCGCCGACTCCTGCAAAGCGCTATTGACAGCGGCGCTGCAACTCGCCAAGTGAAGCCCGCTTTTCAAGAAATCCCGGGATTCCACACGTGGCCAAATCCGAGCTCGGAACCAAGCGTATTTGCCCGACGACAGGCAAGAAATTCTACGATCTGAACAAGAATCCGGTGATCTCGCCCTATACCGGCGAGGTCGTGCCGATCGTCGTGGCGCCGCCGCCGCGCGCCCGGGGTGAAGCGGCCCGCGCCGCGGCTGCCGCATCTGCCCCCGATATGGCGCCGGAGCCCGCCGAGGCCGAAGAGTTGGTCTCGCTGGAGGAAGCCGACGCCGAGGAGAACACCGGCAAGGTTAAGGCCGCGGTTCCCGAGTCCGAGGACGATATCGAGATCGACGAGACCCTCGACGATGACGAGGACGACGATTCGACCTTCATCGCCGACGAGGAAGAAGGCGACGAGGACGTAACCGACATCATCGGCGACGTCGGAAGCGACGAGGAGACTTGAGATCGTCCCTGAACTGTGGTTCAGGGTCTCTGCCCGCGCCGAACTGATTTGCGCGGGGACGGTTAAGGGGCCATAGCTCAGCTGGGAGAGCGCTTGCATGGCATGCAAGAGGTCGGCGGTTCGATCCCGCCTGGCTCCACCA
>JBQCIZ010000233.1:0-4274 GCA_051953235.1 Nitrobacter sp.
ATCGCTGATGGCAGGCGGCATGTTGCTCGCCATCAAGTCCGACCTGAGGGTCGGCCTTCGCGGGACGCGCGCCGGCATCACCGAGGTCAAGATGGGGCGCGGTTCGCCATGGGCCGTGCCGTTGCTCTGGATGTTGCCGCAACCGCTTGTCATGGAGCTTGTTCTGACCGGCGAGACCATGCCGATCGAGCGGCTCGCCGAGCACGGCTTCCTGAATTATCTGGAAGAGACGCCCGATGCCGTTCGCGCGCGGGCGCTGCAACTGGCGCGTGGAATCGTCGAAGGCGCGCCGCTATCCGTCAAGGCGGCCAAGGCGAGTGTGCTCGCAGCGATGGATCTGGGGTGCGCGGAGGGGCTCGTCGAAGCGGCCCGGCTTCACGTTGAAACCTATGCCAGCCTTGATGCCATCGAAGGCCCGAAGGCGTTTGCCGAAAAGCGCAAGCCCGTTTGGCAAGGTAGATAGATGACGCAGCAGGAAAGGTCGTGCGCTCTACGCCTTCTTGACGCCGTCGAAGATCAGGAGTTCGGTGCGGCGGGCCAGCTTGACGACGGCGTCCTTGCTGTCGAGGCTGAACCATTCGATCGTCCAGTTCAGCGCGCCCAGCACGAAGATCCGCAAGGGAACGATTTTGATATCGGCCCGGATTTCTCCCGCGCGGCGTGCGTCGAGAAAGAGCTTGTCCCAGTATTTCGCGTAAGCCCTGCGCAAGGGGCGATGCGGCTTCTTGAGAGCTTCAGGCAACTGGCCGTAGATCAGGATATTGGCGGAGGTGAAGTCGCTCGCCTCGAGCAGCGCCGTCAGATGCGCTTCGATCGCCAGTCCGATGCGGCGGCGGTACGAAACATCGCCCGCATCGTGCAACGCCTTCTTGACGGCTTCGAACACGCCAGACAGTCCCAGACGCAGAACCTCGTCGAGGATCTGCTCCTTGGAGTCGAAATAGTAGTAGACGCTGCCCGCCTTGATCTTGGCCAATGCCGCGATCTGACGCAGCGTGGTGGCGGAGTAACCCTGACGGCGAAACAGTTTTGCGGCGGCACCCAGGATCGCATCGCGCGATCGTTCCGATTTGGAAATAGGCGTATGCACGGGTTTCCCCGGCGCCGCTCCCTTGCGTTTCGATGTCGGAGCCGGCCGGGGATTTGCACTTCGCCTGGATATGGAAATGCGCTTCTGGGGTTTGGAAACCAACAAGGACCGCCGTGCCGGGTGGATGTTCGAGCGCCTCAATGCGCGCGATTATTGGCGTAGTCAAATGGCTACGTCAACCGCCGCTGCGAACGATGGCCGACACTCCCCGCAGATGTTGACGGCATCTCGACTGCACGAAACAATTCGGCAACGGCGCTGCTCAGGCGCGATAGGAAAGCAGACGGGAGGTTGATATGCGCGGACTTGATGGGCGACGCGTCGTTCTAACCGGCGGTGCCAGTGGAATCGGGCGAGCGACCACGCTTCGGTTGGCTGACGAAGGCTGCGTTGTTGGTGTATTCGACCAGAATCTGGCGGGAGCTGAGGAAACCGCTCATCTGTGCACCGGCAAGCCCGGCCGCGTACTTGCATTCCAGGCCGATATCACCGATCGGGATGCCGTTGCGGCGGCGGCGGACAAGTTTGAAGCTGCTGCGGGGCCGATCGAGCTGCTGGCCAATGTCGCCGGTTGGGACATCCCGATTCCCTTTCTGGAAACCGATCGCGCCTTCTGGGACAAGGTCATCGGCATCAATCTCTATGGGCCGCTCAATCTGCATCACGTCGTCGTCAGGCGCATGGTCGAGCGCGGCTTTGGACGTGTCGTCAACGTGGCGTCCGATGCGGGCCGGGTCGGCTCGTCCGGCGAGGCGGTCTATTCGGCATGCAAGGGCGGCTTGATCTCTTTCACCAAAACGGTGGCGCGCGAACTGGCGCGAAAGAACGTCATTCTGAATGTGGTGTGTCCCGGTCCGACGGATACGCCGTTGTTCGACGCCTTCACCAAGACATCGCCGGCCGGCGGCAAGATCGCCGAAGGACTGGCCCGCGCGATTCCATTACGCCGTCTGGGTCAGCCGGATGATTATCCAGGCATGATTGCATTTCTGCTCAGTGACGATGCTGCCTTTATCACCGGGCAAACGATCAGCGTCTCCGGCGGGTTGACCATGCACGGCTGAAATAGACGACGCCCCGCGCGGCAGCGTGGAGGCGTAGCGTTCATACGGAGCGAACGACGCGGAAGCCGATATTGCTGGCCGCGCTATCCGGCGTGTTGGAACTGCGGGCCGCTACCCGATAGCGATTGCAGTAGGACTCGTGACAGAGAAACGAGCCACCGCGCAGGGATTTGTAGGGTGTCGGATCGGCAACAAGCGGGTCTATGGACGCAGTCGTGGTGTGATACTGCGCGGAGAAATAATCCTCGCACCATTCCCAGACGTTACCGGCCACATTGTGCATTCCGTATCCATTCGGCTCGAACGCATGCACTGGCGCTGTGCCGAAATATCCGTCATCGGCTGTGTTGTGATCGGGAAAGACGCCTTGCCAGATGTTGCAACGATGCTTGCCGGCAGGTTCTAGTTCGTTGCCCCAGGCATAGATCGCCTGATCGAGTCCGCCTCGTGCAGCCATCTCCCATTCCGCTTCGGTCGGCAAGCGCGTGCCGGACCATTTGCAGTAAGCCCGCGCATCGTTCCAGGAGACGTGCACGACGGGATGATCGAGCCGGTCCAGAACGGTGCTTGACGGCCCTTCCGGCTGCGCCCAGTAGGCATGCGGCACTGCCACCCACCATGGGGTTTCCCGCGCGCGGCCGGTCAAATCAGCACGGCTCGCCTGTGGCAGCAGCCCGTCGAATACAAAGCTCCAGCCGTATCGTTCCGCATCGGTCGTATAGCCCGTTGCGCGAACGAAGTCGCCGAACTGCAGATTGCTCACGGCATGGCAGGCGATGGCGAATGTCGAGACCGTGACCGCCCGAATCGGGCCTTCGCCGTCGTCGGGAAAGCGCGTATCGTCCGAGCCCATCCGAAATATGCCGCCGATCAGAGCGCTCCATTTTCGCGGGATCGGCACCGGATTCGGCGAGATCGCGGACAGTGCATTGTCGCTCGATGCCGGCGTTTGACCGGCATGACCTTGCACGCAGCACTGAGGGCGGCCTTCAACCATCGGAATGTCGCACTCCCCTCGGGATCGCCCCGGCTATTTCTGCTTGTCCTCTTCCCAGAATGCCGTGCCGCCTTCGGCCTTCATCAATTCCAGAATCTTCTCGCGCGGGATAACGCCGCAGCGATCGGCCCAACGCCGATAGTGTTCCGTCATGTCCCGAACGCGGTCCGGATGCTGCGCGGCAAGATCGTGCATCTCGGTGCGGTCGGTTTCCATGTCGTAGAGCTCCCACGGCCCGGGATACTTTCGCACAAGCTTCCACTTCCCGATGCGGACAGCGGCATTGCCTTCGTGTTCCCAGAACAACGGGCCACGTGCGCCGTAGGCGGAGGCAAACGACGGGACGAGGCTTTCGCCCTCACACGGCAGGATCGCGTGACCATCGTATTCCCTGGGGTACGGCGCGCCGGTGACGTCGAGAATGGTCGCCATGATGTCCGGAAGCTGGCTCGGATTGTGCCGCAGGCCGCCTCGCTCGGAGATGCCCGCCGGCCAGTGCACGATAAACGGCGTGGCGATGCCGCCTTCATGGACCCAGTGCTTGTACAGCCGGAACGGCGTGTTCGACAGGTTCGCCCAGGCTGTGCCGTAGCTCTGATAGGTGTCCTCGCCACCCGGCATCAGCGACGGATCATTACCGAAATGAACCGGCTTGCCCGCTCGCGTCTTCGCCTTGGCGATCATGAGTTGATCGACCAGTTCCCGTGCGGTGACGCCTTCCGGAATGTCTTCGGCGCAGGCGCCGTTGTCCGACAGGAAGATGATCAGCGTATTGTCCAGTTGGCCGGTTTCCTCGAGGCTCCGAAGGATGCGTCCGATGCCCTGATCCATGCGGTCGATCTGCGCGGCATAGACTTCCATGCACCGCAACGTCCATTCCCGGTGCTCCGCTTCGGTCCACGGCGGCTGGGTGGGATCGCGGTCCGTCAATTGCCAGTTGGGATGGATGATGCCGTCGTCGACCAGCCGCTTGAGGCGTTGTTCGCGCAGGCGATCCCAGCCGGCATCGAAGCGTCCCTTGTACTTTGCGATGTCTTCGTCATGGGCATGCAGCGGCCAGTGCGGAGCCGTATAGGCGACGTACTGGAAGAAAGGTGTGTTCGGGTGGTTCTTCTTGTGCTGG
>JBQCIZ010000234.1:0-8181 GCA_051953235.1 Nitrobacter sp.
GGCCCGCGCCTGCACCACTTCGCCTATTGGGTGCCGACGGCCATGAACATCATCCATCTCTGCGACGTCATGGCGTCCAGCGGCTACCTGAAGAACATCGAGCGCGGCCCCGGCCGGCACGGCATCTCGAATGCATTCTTCCTCTACGTGCGCGATCCCGACGGCCACCGGCTGGAAATCTACACCAGCGACTACAACACTATGGACCACGATCACGAACCGCTGCGCTGGTCGCTGCGCGATCCTCGGCGCCAGACCCTGTGGGGGGCGCCCGCGCCGCGTTCGTGGTTCGAGGAAGGCTCGCCATTCCCCGGCCAGCCGGTGCGCGATCCCGCGTTCGTGGCCGATGTCGTGATCGCGGATTGACGCAATGCATCCTGCTTCTCGTCTCGCCACTTTCACCACTGACAACGCCACGAAATACGGCGCCGTCACCGACCGCGGTATCGTTGATCTCTCGGCACGGTTCGGCAAGGACTATCCGACGCTGCGCGAAGCCATTGCGGATTGCGCGCTGGAGAAGCTTGTCGAAGCCGGTGCGAAGCACACGCCCGATATCGCGCTCGACGCCATCGCCTGGCAGCCGCCGATCCCCGCGCCGGAAAAGATCATCTGCATCGGCGTGAACTACCCGGACCGCAACGCCGAATACAAGGACGGCTCGGACGCGCCGAAATACCCGAGCATGTTCATGCGCACGCCGCGCTCCTTCGTCGGGCACAACGCGCCGCTGGTGCGCCCGCGCATCTCGCAGCAACTTGACTACGAGGGCGAGGTCGTTCTCGTCATCGGCAAGGCTGGCCGGCATATTCCCGAAGCAAAGGCCCTCGATCACATCGCGGCCGTCACACTCTGCAATGAAGGCACCATCCGCGACTGGGTCCGGCACGCCAAATTCAACGTCACGCAAGGCAAGAACTTCGATTCCACCGGCAGCCTCGGCCCGTGGCTCGTTCCCTACACCAGCGAATCGCAGATTGCCGATATTCAGCTGACCACGCGCGTCAACGGCGAGGTGCGGCAGGATGATCGCACCGGACGGCTGATCTTCGGCTTCCGCTACCTGCTGTCCTATATCTCGACCTTCACCACGCTGATGCCGGGCGATATCATCGTGACAGGCACGCCGACCGGCGCCGGCGCGCGCTTCGACCCGCCACGTTATCTCAAGCCCGGCGATGTGATCGAAGTGGAGGCTGAAGGTATCGGCCTGCTGCGCAACGGCGTAGTGGACGAAAGTTAGTCGTCATGCCCGGCCTCGTGCCGGGCATCCACGTCTTCCTTTTTGGAGGCCGCGGAAAAGACGTGGATGGCCGGGACGAGCCCGGCCATGACGCATGATTCAATTTGGCAAGCGTGATTGGAAAGCGAATGGCAGTAGCGACTGGCGGCGAAGCGATTGTCAGCGGTCTGGTGGCCCACGGCGTCGATACCGTATTCGGACTACCCGGTGCGCAGATCTATGGATTGTTCGACGCTTTCCAGCAGGCGCAATTGCGCGTCATCGGCGCGCGGCACGAGCAGGCCTGTGGTTACATGGCCTATGGCTATGCGCGCTCCAGCGGCAAGCCCGGCGTATTTAGCGTGGTGCCCGGCCCCGGCGTGCTCAATGCCGGCGCGGCAATGCTCACCGCATTCGGATCGAACGAGCCGGTGCTGTGCCTGACGGGTCAGGTGCCGACAGAGTTTCTCGGCAAGGGCCGCGGCCACCTGCACGAGATGCCTGACCAGCTTGCGACCTTGCGCACATTCGTGAAATGGGCCGAGCGGATCGAATATCCCGACGCCGCTCCGGCGCTGGTCTCGCGCGCGTTCCAGGAGATGATGTCGGGCCGCCGGGGACCGGTGGCACTGGAAATGCCCTGGGATGTCTTCACGCAGCGCGCAGAGATCGGTGCGGTTGCGCCATTCGACCGCTTTCCGGCGCCCCTGCCCGATCCTGACAGGATCAAGGCGGCTACATCGCTGATCGCTGCCAGCAAGGCTCCGATGATCTTCGTCGGCTCTGGCGCCATCGAGGCGCGCGAGGAGATTCTCGAACTCGCTGAGCTGATCGACGCGCCGGTCGTCGCCTTTCGCAGCGGCCGCGGCATCGTCAGTAACGCGCATGAACTCGGCCTGACAATGGCGGCGGCCTACAAGCTCTGGGGCACGACTGATCTCATGATCGGCATCGGCACCCGCATGGAGCTTGCGACTTCGTTCCGCTGGCCCTATCGCCCCGACGGGCTGAAATCGATCCGCATCGACATCGATCCCGCCGAGATGCGGCGCTATACACCGGATGCGCCTGTCGTCGCCGACGCGCAGGCCGGCACCCACGACCTGCTCGCAGCGGTGCGCAAGCGCGGCTACACCAAAACAAAAGGCCGCCGCGATGCGATCCGCGCAGCTTCCGCCGCCGCGCTGAAGGAAATTCAGGCGGTGCAGCCGCAGATGGCGTACCTGAACATTTTGCGCGAAGTGCTGCCCGCGAATGCGATCGTTACCGACGAACTGTCGCAGGTCGGTTTCGCCTCGTGGTACGGCTTTCCGATCTATGAACCGCGCACCTTCATCACCTCGGGCTATCAGGGTACGCTGGGCTCGGGCTTTCCGACCGCACTCGGCGCCAAGGTCGCCAATCCGGACAAGCCGGTGGTCGCGATCACCGGCGACGGCGGTTTCATGTTCGGCGTGCAGGAGTTGGCAACCGCGGTGCAGTTCAACATCGGCGTGGTGACGCTCGTGTTCAACAACAACGCCTACGGCAACGTTCGCCGCGACCAGATCCAGCGCTTCGACGGCCGCGTGGTCGCCTCCGATCTGGTCAATCCGGATTTCGTCAAGCTCGCGGAATCGTTCGGCGTCGCGGCTGCGCGCGTGACATCGCCGGACGGCTTCCGCCCGGCGCTGGAAAAGGCGCTGGCGCATGGCGGTCCTTGTCTGATCGACGTGGAAGTGCCGCGGGATTCCGAGGTGACGCCGTGGACTTTCATCCATCCGGCGAAGCCATAACAGTCAACCCGCGCGGTTAACGCGTACGTACTGCTGAAATCGTGAAGCGGTCAGCACCAGAAGCCCCGCTCCCGCCACCGACCAGCAAGCGACCGGCGCCCAGTGCAACAGCGGCGCGTAATCCGGCAACTTCTGCAAACCGCCGGCCACAGCCGCCATGCGCGCGAACGTCGCCAGCGCCAGAGCCGAGAACACGAACCCGACCACCCTGCCCTCGGCACCGGTCGCACCGATCAGCAGCGCTGCCGACATCGCGCCCATCAGCATGCAGCCCCAAGCCGCCCCGGCGATGAACTGCGTGACGATCAGTACATTGAGACTTGCGGCCGTCTCGGCACCGATGACGGCGGCCGCCCCGAGCAATCCGGCCACCCCCATCACGATCAGACCGCCGCGCCGCTTTGCGACCAGACTGGCTGGAAACATCACGAGATTGAAGCCGATCCAGAACACCGGCATCAGCCAGTCGAGATCGGCAGGCTTCGCAAACTTCAGGAAGAAGGGGCCACTGTTGAGGCTGAAGTGCAACTGGTAGCCGAGCGCGAGGATCAACATCGAGGCAACGAAAAACACCGGCACCCGGCCAAACGACCGCGGTCGCAGCGATTCCGCCTGCGGAGCCGGACGCTGCGCGAGGTCCCGCTCGGCTTTCGACATTGCAAAGGCCGTGACGACGAGCACGGCGCTGGAGATCACGAACGGCAGCCGCGCGTCGTGGTTGCGCAGCAATGTGCCAAGATAGGGCGAGACAGCGCCGGCGATGCCGTAGCCCAGCATCACCAGCGCCGACAGGAATGGCAGCGACGGCCGCGCACCGTATTTGCCGAGCAGCGTCAGCGGCGGAGCGCGCAACGCCGACGATGTGATCGCCCACACCACGATCAGCCCGATGAACAGCATCTGCGACGGACCAGTGCCCGCGACAAACGGCAACGCGACGAAGGCTGCACATGACAATGCCGTCAGAATGCCAACGAACAAGCCGATGCGGCCAACCACGGGCGCCAGCCGGTCGGCAGCAATACCCATCGCCGTATCGGTGACGGTGAAGATGGCCTGATCCATCATCAGGATCAGAATGACGCTCGCGGGCGCGATACCGACCTGGGCCGCGAGCTTCGGCAGATAGATCGCATAAACGGTCCAGCCGAGCGTGAATACCAGTTGCAGAAAGGCGAGATAGACGCCGAAACGCTCGACGCTATCATTCTCCGCGCTGCTCATCTCTGCCTGAATGGCCATGTCCGCCTCCGGACGAAAGCATAGCCTAACGCCCGGTTTATGGAACCCATCCGCGACCAGAGGTCTATTGCGCTTTGCGGAAGGTCAGGTTGATCCGTTGCGCGCCAAAGACAACGTGGCTTCCCCTCATCAGCGGCGCGACGCCGTGGAAGGCCAGCCGCGCCGGACCGCCCCACACCACGACATCGCCGTGGCTGAGACGGAAGCGGCGCGGGGTGTCGCTGCGTTTCTGTCCTCCGAACAGGAATATCGCAGGCAACCCCAGCGAGACCGATACGATCGGCGCGCCGAAATCGTTTTCGTCCTTGTCCTGATGCAGCGACATTTTTGCGCCAGGCTCATAACGATTGATCAGGCAGGCGTCAGGCGCGAAACCGGTAAAGCCCGCGGATGCTGCCGCCTGCTCGGCGAGTTGCCGAAACGCCGACGGCATCGCCGGCCACGGCTGATTGGTCTTGGGATCGACAGGCGAATAGCGGTAGCCGTCGCGATCCGTCACCCAGCCGACATCGCCGCAACTAGTCATCGCCACCGACATCGTATGGCCGCCGGGCGTGACCATGTGACGGAACGGCGCTTGCGCGGTCACCGCAAGCAGGTCTTCGATCAGTTCGCTCTCGCTTGCGCGCGCAAAGCCGCGCAGCAGCACGGCTCCCTCCCCCATCGGTTCCTGCGAGGGCGCATCGGGGACAGCGTCGAACAGATCAGCGGTCAAGCAGACGTCTCATTTTTCAGTTCGCATCATGGAAGATCACACCCACTGTGTGGCGGCGGCCGGATCGCAGGCGGCTGACTCCATGGCGAAGATTGACGCGATAGACGCCGCGCGTGCCCTGTACCGGTCGATGGTGCACGGCGAACGCCACCGCATCGCCCTGACGCAGCGGCACCACTTCCACGCGCGACTGCATGCGCGGCCGCTGCTCGGGCAGTACGAATTCGCCGCCGCGGAAATCCTCGCCCGGCTGCGATAGCAGGATCGCCACCTGCAACGGGAACACATGCTCTCCGTAGAGATCCTGATGCAGGCAGTTGTAGTCCCCGGTCTCGTACCGTAACAGGAGCGGCGTCGGTCGGGTCTGGCCGGCCTCGTGGCAGCGTTTCAGGAATGCGGCATGATCGCCGGGATAGCGCGTCGCGATTCCCATCGCCTCGTTCCAGCGGTTGGCGACATGACTCAACGGCGGATACAGCACCGGACGCAGCGAGGCGATCGGCTCGGGCAACGGATAGGCGAAGTATTTGTATTCACCGCGTCCGAAACCGTGGCGGCCCATCACGATGCGGCTACGGAATTTCGCATCGTCATCGTAGAGCGCGGCCAGCGTCTCGCATTCGTCGGCAGACAATAGATTTGGCAGGACCGCGCAACCCTGCGCGTCGAGATCGGCGCCAACCTGATTCCAGTCAAGCGCGGTAACGCGCGAGACCATATCGGGCGGCGGAGCGGAACGAAGAAGGGACTTTGCTGCGGATGTCATGCGAGCGATCATCGCAGATCGCGCAAGCCCAGGCCACCCGATTTCCGGCCGGTTCCGCCGGCGAGGGTCTTAGCCCAGCACCGGCAACTCGATCACATCGTAACCGTGGCGGATGGTGAGCTTCAGCACGGGGTCCTCGATTTCAAAATCGAACCGGCTGGCCGGGCGGATGCCGCCCTTGGCTGCAAAGGTGCCGCCGAACATGGCGCAGCCGTCCGGCAGCGCCGAACCACTGAACCCGCGCGCGATCAAATCGGCAACCGGCAGCATGCCATCGAGACGCCCCTCCTGATAGAGCACGCGCACGCCGCCGATGGTGGCGAACGAGCGCAACACGATCTGGTCCCAATGACCGATCACGTCGTCCAGCGCCCACACCACCGGCGCAATCGGCTTGTCGCACATCTGCTTGGACACGGTGACGCCGTAGGTCTCGACCTTGCGGTCGGTATGATCGGAGCCGACGGTGACATAGGTCTTGCCACCGGAGGCGAGCAGCACGAACTCGACCTCGCCGCTGGAATCGCCGTCGCTGACCTCGATGCTTGTGGCTGTGGTCAGCCGCCGCGCGGCGACACGGTAGTAGATCGGCGTCGAGGCCGGACGTGCGATGCCGATGGCTTCAAGTTCGGCGATATGCTTGTCGCGCGCCACGGGATCGCGGCCGGTCCAGCCGGCGATAACGGCCTGCGTGATGGTCAGCGTCAACGGCGACTGGCCGGTTTTCGATTCGAGAGTGACGGCAAGCTCGCATGCACTCATGACTTCACCCATGGACCAGCGGCTCGATACCCGCTGCGAGTTCGAAGATTCGCCGATCCGATCCACCCGCAGTCGACAGCATCAGCCCGACCGGCGCATCGCCTTCGCGATGACACGGCAGCGAGATTGCGCAGCCGTCGATGGTGTTGATCAGGGTACAGTTGCGCAGCGAGAGCAGGTTCGCTTTTGTATAAGCTGCGTCGTCAGCGAGATCGGCAATGACCGGCGGCGTGATCGCCACCGTCGGCGCGATCAGCGCGTCATACGGCGCGACGCGGCGCTCGAAGCCTGCGATCATGGCGCGCCGCATCGCGAGCAGATCGACATAATCAGCGGCGCTGAGCGCTTCGCCACGGCGGATGCGGTTGACGACGCGCGGGTCGTAAACATTAGCCTTCTTCGCGATCAGCGCGCGATGCCAGGCCCAGCTTTCCGCCGCGGAGAAACCACCCTTCGCATTCAGCGTGCCGACCTCGGCAAATTCGGGAACGGCAATGCGTTCGATGAGTGCGCCCGCGCGCGATAGCACGTCGAGTGCGCGGTCAAATGCCTGCGCAACGGCCGGATCCAGTTCGTCCAGCATCACGGTGGTTGGCACCGCGAGCCGCATTCCCTTCACGGGACGCGGTGCGACCGGCGTGACCGGCTCATCGGCCAGCACCGCATCGATCGTGACGCAGCAGCCGACCGAACTTGCGATCGGCCCATAACTGTCGAGCGTGAACGACAGCGGCACGCCGCCGTCGAGCGGAATGCGGCGCGCGGTCGGCTTGTAACCGACAATGCCGTTATAGGCGGCCGGAATCCGGCACGAACCACCGGTATCGGTGCCGAGCGCGGCATAGGCCATACCATCGGTGATCGAGACCGCCGCACCCGACGACGATCCGCCGGGCACATGGCCGACGTCGCGGCGCCAGCGATTCTTCGGCGTGCCGTAGTGCGGATTGATGCCGAGGCCAGAAGAGGCGCACTGGGTCTGGTGGGGGCGGCCGACCACCACACCCCGGGGGCGGCGTACCCGCGCCACGACGGGCGCGTCCGCGGCGGCCGGTGGCGCATCGTCGAGCGCACGGGAACCCGCACGCGACACCTGCCCTTTGATGTCGAACAGATCCTTGATCGAAATGGGGATGCCGGCGAACGGCGACGGCGCGGCGTTGGCCTTGCGCAACTTGTCCATGGCTTCGGCGGCGGCAGTCGCGCCGTCCGCATCGACCTGGATGAAGACGCGGGCGCCCTCGCCCGCCTTGTCAGCGATTTTGGCAAGACATTCGTCGACGAGTTTGCGCGCCGAGGTGCGGCCCGCCGCGAGATCAGCGGCCAAACTGGCAAGGGTCGGATGTTGAGCCATTGTGAGCAACTCGCTTGTTCGAACCAGATGGGCAGATCAGGACGAGGTATCGCCCAAACGGTCGCCGATTTCCAGATCGAGCAGCGCCGAGCTGAGCGATTTTCCGTGCGCATCCAGCGCCAGCGAGCGCGTCACGCCGCCGCCGAGCGCCTGGGTCATCACGAAATTCAGCGCTGCGATGTTCGGCAGCTCGTAGCGGCTCACCTCGCCCTCGACCACACCGGCGAAATGCGCCTTGACGCGCTCGCTGGTCACTTCCGCAAGCAGCAATGGATAGTGCCGCGCGTCATAGGCGATGACGGAGATATTCGACGTATTGCCCTTGTCGCCGGTGCGGGAATGGGC